>NZ_JBZXEA010000045.1:0-287846 GCF_058725345.1 Pseudomonas sp. DW-iso17
TGGCCCTTGCCGCGTCGTTCGCGGATGAGGTTGCCGAAGGCGTCATAGTCATAGTGGCGGTCACCCTGGATCACCAGACGGTTAGCGGCCACGATGTCTGGCCCTGGGCGGTCTTGCATCAGCAAGTTGCCCGCCGGGTTGTGGGCGAAGCGTTCCTGTACGTCCTGCGAGTGATCGGCGCGAGTCAGGCGGGCGAGGGGGTCGTAGTGGTAGCGGTGTTCGCCTTTGCGGGTGTCGAGCAGGCGGGTGAGGTTGCCGGATTTGTCGTAGTCGTACTGGCGTTGGTAAAAATGGTTTTGCTGTTGGGTTACCGCATGGGCGTGTAGGCGGCTCTGGTCATCGTAGTGGTAGTGGCTGAGCAGTTGGCCTTGCTGGCGCTGGTGTTCGCGGCCGCTCTTGAACAGATGTGAGGTGAGTACTTCACCGTTGAGTTCGACCGTGGCGAGGTGGCCGCCTTTGTTGTGGTTGAAAGTGACGCGGTTGTTGTCTGGCAGGCACAGGTTTTTCAGCTGGCCGCAGGCGTCGTAGCCGTAGCGCAGGGTGCCCCAGCCTTGGTGTTCGGCGGTGAGGCGGTTTTGGCGGTCGTATTCGTAGGCCAGCGCCCAGTGGCCGTCTTCGGCGCTGAGGAGGTTGCCTTGGCGGTCGTAGGTATAGTCGACAACGCTGGCATCGGGCAGGGTTTTTTGTACGAGGCGCCCGGCGTGGTCGCGCTGATAACGGGTGATTAGCTGACTGTTATCGTCGCCGTATTCGGTCTTCTCCAGCAGGTTGCCGTTGAGGTCGTAGGCATACGCGGTGCGCTGGCCGTCGAAGCCGGTTTCCTGGCGGATCAGGCCGTTGGGGTGATAGTCGAGTTGGTAGGTTTCGCCGGCTTCGTTTTCGATCTCGGTGAGCAGCAGCCGGGCGTTGTCGTAGCGGTACTTGACTTGGGTGCCGTCGGCGTTGAGGCGGCGGCTGATCAGGTGCAGGCCGTCGGCGTATTCGTAGCGGGTGACGTGGCCGAGTTCGTCGCGTTCTGCGATGATTTTGCCGTAGGGGTTGTAGCTGAATTCTCGTGTGGCGCCGCCTGGCAAGACGAGGCGAATCAACCTACCGACGCTGTCCCATTCATAAACGGTCTGCGCGCCATGTTCATCTTCACGGGCAATCTGTCGCCCCAGATCGTCATAGCGATAACGCTTGATCCCACCATTGGGCAATTGCTCTTCCAGCAACTGCCCCCGCTCATTCCACACCAGCCGATGGCAACTATGATCCGGGTACCAAACCCCGGTCAGTTGCCCGTGTTTGTTGTAGCTGTAATCGGTAACCTCGCCGTCAGGATCGATCCTGCGCGTAACATCGCCTTGCTCATTACGCTCATATTTCCAGGCCGCCTCACCACGGCGCACAACTCGTACGAACCCATTGTCATGCTCGTAGGATGTCGGCTCATCCTCCCCCGGAAACAGCGCCACCAAGCGTCCGGCGTCGTCATATTGATAGGCCGTCACCGCGCCCATCGGGTCTTGCTCGACGGTCAGCCGGCCCTGGTCGTCGTAGGATTTGAAATGCGTGGCACCATCCGGATCAATCCTCTGTACCAGCCGCGCCCGCTGATCATGGACATACACTTCCTGGCTACCATCGGCGTTATGCACGGTGACGCGCCCGTCATCGCCCCAGGCATAACGCGTGTCCATCTGCGAAAAACTCGCCCAATGCCGAACGCAGCGCGCCGCCTTGCCAGCGTGTTCCCATTCCCAATAGAAACTCGCGCCTCCGGCCAACTGCCGCTCGAGAATGACGTGCTGATCGTCGTACCGATAACGCTCGCTTTCCCCGACAGCATTGGTCGCGCAGACCAGTCGTCCGTGTTCGTCATAGGCGTAGGAAACAAGGTTCTGCTCGGTCTCCCACACGTAGGGCTCACGCCCTTTGGCGCGATGAACCTGGTAGTCCACCGCGACGATACGGTCCAGTTCATAGCGCAGCAGCAGCGAACGGCCACAACCGTTATCCAACCGCTCAATTCGCCCGGAATGATCACGGCAAATGCGCAGGCGGTTGTCATACGCATCACTGATCGAGACCAGGACACCATCGCGAAAGTGATAAAACCGTGACGCCTGGGCCAACACCAGTTCATCAGGCGCCGAGCCCAGGTAGATCGCCGCTTCGGCCAGGCTGTTGGTGATCGCCGGTCGAGCAGCCGTGGGCAAGGGCAGGGTAGTCGAGCGGTTCTCATGATCGGTCCACACCACCGAATCGCCCGATACAGCAAGCCTGTGCGCCAGCGCATGACTCCAGCCAAACCCCAACCCACAATCCACTTCCACCGCACTGGTGCGATAAATCCGCGTCCACTCAAACGGCAAGATCCCATCCAGCGTGCCATCGGTGAGGGTCAGCAATTCCTCCCCAGTGACCATCGACACCGGGCAGCCGTTAGTAACCGTCTTGTCCGCAGGCGCCGCCGCATCCCCCTTCGGATTCGAAGCCACGACAGGCACATCATCCACACGCTCTTTCTGCTTCAGCACCGCGTTCTGCCGCGCCTTCCAGCGCATCTGCATCGTGCCTTGCTTCAGTCCACCCACCACCCCGCGAACCGCCACCGCCTTGTAACGGTCAACCGCCTGCATGAACTTCTTGAGAATCGCCAGCACACCCTTCACGAAGCCTACGGCAGCCTCAAGAATCCACGCGCCGTACTTGACCAGGCGCAAGCTCAAATACGCCACGCCCGCCGCTGGCAACGCGATGGTTAACACTGAGCCAATCACCAGATCAATCAGCAGCGACACCATAAAACTGGCGGCTGCCTGCGCAACTTCACTGGGCGGTAACGCGTCCAGCCAGACCATGGCGGTGCGCAGTAACAGGTACAGCGCCGCTTCATCACTGGCGAGCAACATCGCCTGTTCCATGACCTTGGGCGCATCGGTGGCGATCTGCGCCAACTTGGCCGCTTCGTTACCCAGTTGCTCAACGTACTTCAGCGGGTCTTCAAGCATCGCCTGCACCAGCTTGATGCTGTCCCACACATCTGTGATCGCTGCCCAACTGCCCGCCAGCACGCCGCTGCCAATCGCGCTGGCAGTAGAGCGTTCCCAGTGGGGTTTGAAGTCTTTCCACTGTGACCGAAGCCACTGTTCCAAGTCCGCCGTCAGCCCGTCATAGGAGGCAAACAAGGCGTCCACTTGCTGCGCTGAAACACCGCCCTGAACCCGTACCTGATAGCGCCCCCCAGCGGCGCAGTAGTGCGAACCCTTGCCGTGCTCATCGAGCATCACCACCGTGGAGCTGCCGTCATCCAGGCCGATCACCTCAACCTGGATATCGCCAATCGGTACGTCATACGCTGATTCGAATTTGCTCTCGATCTCCAGCACGCCACCCACCGGGCAACGGGCTACGGTGGAAAAATCTGCATCGGTAATGCTCACCGAACGCTGCGAATCCCCAATCCGCAACACCCTGTCCATGCCTAGCAACGACGGCATATCCGCTGCATGGCTTACTGATTCCAGCGCACGCGAATACCAGGCGCCCATCTGCTGGCGGTACTCCACCAGGCTCTGATGGAAGCCATCCAGCTCATGTTCGATAGCGGCAATGTGGGCAGCGTGGGTCATCCATGACGTCTCGACAGAAGGCAAGGCGTCGGAGTCTGCCGCAGCGAAAAGCGGCTGGATGAACGGTTTGGAAAATCAGATTGCCCTTACACGGGGCTCGCAAAAGTCAGCGGCAACTCATGCGTAAGGGCTACTTCAAATGGCGACACTACTGATTGACGAGCATTGCCCTTGGGCGTCTTTCAGTTGGGCTTCAAACTCAATCAAGCCCGCCTGCATCCGTTGCAACACGGCGATTTGCGCAGCCAGCGCGTGCTTCTTGTTGGCGATGGCTTGGTCCGCCCTGTCCCAGGGAAAGGCGTCACCGTCGTACCCCAGCAAAATCTCCTGCAACTCCTTGAGTTTGAACCCGAGCTGCTGGGCGCATTTGATAAAGGTCAGTCGCTCTACGCTCCGCGCCGTATAAACCCGATAGCCACCAAGGCGTTGCGGCTCGGGCATCAATCCAATCGCCTCATAGTGACGAATCGCCTTGATGGTCGTGCCGGACAACTGCGCGGCTTTGCCGATGTACATGAAAACTCCCTTTTTCAAATAGTGCGCCGGCCTGTTTCAGCCACTTGGCCCGCTGCGTCAGCGAAGAGCCCAGCACCGGCCCCAACAGCAGCGTCTTGCTCGTCGCGATGCCGCACAGCGCCAGCGTGGTGCGCCGCATTTGGTGGATGGCCGGCATGCGATAAACCCAGCGGTAATACCACGGCGGCGTGTCGAGGGTCACTAACAAGTGCGCGGTTCGGCCCTTTAGCAGCTTGTCTGGGAATGCCTTGCCTGCGCGGTACTTGAAGGCAAAGCCGGGGAGGAAAACGCGGTCGATAAAGCCCTTCATCAGTGCCGGGATACCGCCCCACCAGACAGGGAAAACCCAGGCCAGATGCTCGGCCCAAAGGATGTCGGCTTGGGCGCTGAGCAAGTCAGGTTCCAGCGCTTGAACCTGGGTGTAAGCATGATGAAGGATGGGGTCGAACCTGAGATCACCCAGGCGCAGGACGCGGACTTCGTGACCGGCCGTTTTAGCAGCGTGGATATAAGTGTGCGCGAGGGCGGAACAAAAGCTATCGGCGGACGGGTGGCCGAGAATGACCAGAATGCGCTGACTCATGGTGATAAGTTCTGAGAAAAGGGCATTCAGGGTAGGGGGTGCCGTATAGGGGAGAGTCAAGTGCCAGCAGGACCTTTCTGTGAGGTACGCAGGACCCTTCCTGAACTGTTCTCGAATGCTTGTGACGGTACTGTCGGCTGGCTAGCCTGCCGAAAACACCAGAGTAAAAAAGGCATGAGCGAAACTTCTATCGGGTTGATCGCGCCTCCTGAGGGCTACGGCGATTGGCTGACAGACCTCAAGGGCCGTATCCATCAGGCGCAACAGCGCGCATCAATTGCCGTTAATCGTGAGCTGGTGCTGCTCTACTGGCAGCTCGGTCACGATATTTTGGCGCGTCAGCACGCTCAAGGTTGGGGTAGTAAAGTGATCGACCGCCTTGCGCAAGATCTGCGGGCGGCCTTTCCTGACATCAAGGGTTTTTCGCCGCGCAATCTGAAATACATGCGTGCTTTTGCCGAGGCGTGGCCGGATTCGGAATTTGTGCAACAGGCTGCTGCACAATTGCCTTGGGGCCACAACGTGGTGCTGCTCGATAAGCTTCCCGGCCCCGAAACTCGTCGTTGGTACATCATCCAGGCCTTAAAACATAACTGGTCGCGCAACACACTGGTGATGCACATTGAAAATCGCCTGCTGGAGCGCAGTGGCAAGGCCGTCAGCAACTTCGAAAGCCATCTGCCCAAAGCGCAATCCGACCTGGCGCGCGAATCCCTCAAAGACCCGTACCGCTTTGATTTCCTCAGCCTGGGCCAGAATGCACAAGAGCGCGAAATCGAAAACGCCCTGATCAAGCATGTCACTGACTTCTTGTTGGAGTTGGGCGCAGGTTTTGCCTTCGTTGGCCGGCAAGTGCTGCTGAATGTAGGCGGCGATGAGTTCTTCATTGACCTGTTGTTCTATCACCTGAAGCTGCGTTGCTATGTGGTGATCGAACTCAAGGCAGGCAAGTTCAAGCCCGAGCATCTGGGCAAATTGAGCTTCTATCTTGCGGCGGTGGATGCCGAGATAAAGCACCCACAGGATGGCCCGACTATCGGCCTCTTGTTGTGCAAGGGTAAAAATGAAGTGGTGGCTGAATACGCACTGCGCGATAACAACCGGCCTATTGGTGTGGCGCAATATCAACTGATGGAGTCTTTGCCAGCCGAACTGCAATCGAGCTTGCCTAGCATCGAGCAAATCGAGCGAGAGTTGGCGGGGTAGGCTGGGTCTTTTCGGTGGCTGAAAAATGTAAGGAAAAATCTCACGCGTGAGCTATTGAGTACCTTGCGGATTGCCTGTAGATTTTCTCACGCGTGAGTTTTTCACAGCGAGGTCAGTACCATGAACAGCAGCTCTCCATCGAGCCCATCAACTGGGCCCGATACCGATTCAACAAGCCTCAAGGGAGAGCGCTTGAAGCCGTCCGCAAAAAAGCCGTCGAGCTTTTACATGAAGCAGATGCGTGCGGGGCTGGCGGCGGCCGGTTATGTGAAACACGAGACTTGGGTGCTTCCCGAAAACCGAAGCCTGCTCAAGCAAATGGAGAAACAGCTACGCCAACCGATCCTGGCTGGCTCATTCATGTCGGAGAATTTCATGAGCGCAGGTACTAACTGGAATATCGATCGTCTTTACAGTGCTCTTCAGGCGCTGGATGACGTGACGTCCAATGACATTACGCTTTCTCTCGTCCAAGGCTCCGAGTCCAGCATCAAGCTGGAAATGAACGACTTTGGTGGCTTGCCGATTTACATCGCGGTGGTGGGCGAGCAAATCATCGTGGATACCGTCCTGGTCGACGCCGAGTCCATCAACGACGTGCCGGCCTTCAATGACGCCGTGCTGCGCAGCCGGGAGATGTTCCCGTTGTCGTCGATCGGTATCGAGTCCATGCCGAACGGGCAGGTGGTTTACAACATGTTCGGTGCGCTCAGCTCCGACTCCAGCCTGACCAACATCGTGACCGAGGTGAAAACCCTGGTTGATAACGTGCAGCGCGCCAGCGAAGCCTTCGAACGTTTCTTCATTTAATTATTCGGGAAAAACCCAATGACTCAGTCCATCTGGAGCAAATTGTTCACCGCGTTGCGTGGCGGTGCCAGCGAAGTCGGCGAATCGATCGTCGACCAACAGGCCCTGCGCATCCTTGACCAGGAAATTCGCGATGCAGACAGCGCCTTGGCCAACGCCAAGCGTGAGCTGGTGAGCATCATGGCCAAGCACAAACTGGCGGCTGATCGTGTTGGCGAGTACGACGCCAAGATCAAAGACCTGGAATCCAAGGCGATGGCCGCTATCCAGGCCAACCGTGAAGACCTCGCCCTGGAAGTGGCCGAAGCCATTTCGACCCTGACCAACGAGCGGGACGTTGAGCAAAAGCAGACCACCGAGTTCGGTGGGTACGCTGAGAGCATGCGCAAAGACATCACCAAGGCCGAAAGCCGCATCAAAAGCCTGCGCCAGCAAGTGGACATGGCCAAGGCTCGCGACAGCGTGCAAAAGGCCCAGGTCAGTGCCTCCATTGCCAGCGGCGGTGCCAACGGCAAGCTGGAAACCGCCGTCGGTACGCTCAATCGCTTGCAGGCCAAACAGCAACAACGCGCCGCTGAGCTGCAAGCCCAGGATGAGCTGGCTGAAGCGTCGACGGGGACAGACCTGGAACGCAAACTGCGCGATGCCGGCATCACGCCGAACGAAGGCAGTGCCAATGCGATTCTGGAGCGTCTGAAGCAAAAGTCGGCTGAGTAATCAACGTAGGTCAGTTAAGCCTGCAACTCTGTGGGGAGGGAGCTTGCTCCCGCTGCGCAGCAGTCCTGTTTTTGGGGCCGCTTCGCGCCCCAGCGGGAGCAAGCTCCCTCGCCACAGTCGCAGTGCTCTTCTTTTGTATGTTGAGGTCAGGATGGACGCCTTGAAGGGTTTCAAGACAATCGCAGGCCTGGCCCTCTTCATGGTCGCGCTGCAACTGCTCAATGTGGTGACCGGTTACAGCCTCATGGCATTCGGGCTAATCCCGAGAACGATGCAGGGTCTGTTCGGCATCCTCACATCACCGTTTTTGCACGCCTCCTTCGCCCACCTGAGCGCCAACCTGATTGCCTTTGTGATCCTGGGTTCTCTGGTCATCATCGAAGGGGTCAACCGGTTCATCGCCGTCAGTGCCATCGTCATTCTGCTGGGCGGCTTGTTGGTCTGGCTGTTCGGTTTTTCAGGCGTACACGTCGGCGCCAGCGGCTGGGTGTTCGGGCTATGGGCCTATCTGCTGTCTCGCGCCTGGTTTCACAGAAGCTGGGGCAACCTGCTAACAGCCGCTGTTGTGGCTTTGCTGTATGGCGGACTGGTCGTGGGCTTCCTTCCGCGGCAGGGCGTTTCCTTCGAAGGGCATCTGTTTGGTGCGCTCGCCGGATTTATTGCAGCCAAGGTACTTCTATCCACGCCGCGCAGCGGGTTTAATGCCGGGTGAACGCACTTGAGCATCCAGACGCCGAGGCGATGCTGTCGTCAGGATTCAAGTACCCAGGGAGCCAGGGGCTAAATGTCGATTTTCCTACTGCTACGCATGTACGCCTCGTCCCTCTTTCATCGCTTCGGTTGGGCAGGCCTGATCGTTGCCTTGGGTGTCCACCTGAGCACCGCTTACCTGGGCCTGGTGTTGCTGGGCGAACAACACCTCACCGCTGCCGCCACGTTTATCTACTTCTATCTCACCACCACACTCACCGTCGGCTATGGCGACCTCGCGCCGCAGACGTCTGCTGGGCGAATTTTCGTGGCGGCCTGGGTCATGCTCGGGGGCATTGCGCTGCTCACGGCAGCCATCGGCAAAACCACCAGCAGTGTTATCGATGCATGGAGAAAAGGCATGAAGGGCAAAGGTGATTTCACCGGCAAGGTCGGCCATACCGTGTTGATCGGCTGGGAGGGCGCGTCCAGCGAGCGGGTGATTGAGTTGTTGCTGCAAGACGAAACCTCGAACGACAACCTGATCGTGATCTGCGATTGCAGCCTTGAAGAAAATCCGATGCCGGGCAAAGCAGCGTTCATCCGCGGCGAAAGCCTGTCTTCCACCGCGCTGTTGCTGCGTGCCGGTGTGCCCGGTGCCGAGCGTGTGCTGGTGCGAACCCCGTCTGACGACCTGACGCTGGCCACCGTGCTGGCGGTGAACCAACTGAGCCCCGTGGGGCATGTGGTCGCCCACTTCAACGAAAGTGAAATCGCTGCACTGGCCAGCTCCTACGCCCCGCGCCTGGAATGCACGTCCAGCATGGCGATCGAAATGCTGGTGCGCGCCTCTCAGGATCCGGGCTCGTCGGTGGTCATCAATGAGTTGCTGTGCGTGGGGCAGGGCGCCACCCAGTACCTGATGAAATTGCCCGACGCCTTTGAGGCAACGTTCGGCGAGCTGTACACGCAGATGAAGGAGCGCCACAACGCCACCCTCATTGGCTATCGCGCCAAAGGTGTTCAGCAGCCGTCGATCAACCCGCCCAGTGCCACAGCGGTCAAAGGCGGCGAACTCTTCTACATCGCTTCCACTCGCCTTAAGGAAATCTTTCATGGGATGGCTTAAACAGTTGATGGGGCTTGAGGCCCCAAAAGCCACTACCGACTCGAGTCGAACCGCCAGCCCAAGCCTGCCCGCCACCGGCCCTTTGGGCCTGGCGCCGGGCAAGGGCGTGATGTTTGACACGACTCTGAAATTGCTGCTCGATGAAAAAACCAACGTGGTGATCCCCGGCTCCCAGGAAATCTGGAGCAACGGCACCATCGACCTCGGCCAGTCCACCTGGCTGTCGCGCTATTACATGAACGACGAAGATTATTGGTTGCAGGTGCACACCACCGGCCAGATAGCGGGCCAGGTCGAGTCAGTGATTCTGTTCAACTACCTGAGTTACGTCACCATCAGCAGTGAAGCGGAACTGAGCAGGCTCGCGGGCCCACAAAGCCTGATCGGTCTGCCGACCTACACCCACGACGGCGTCGAGTTCTTCCGGGAGTGGGGCAGCGAAGATGGCCAGACCGAATTGGTGGCGATGAGCGAACAGGTCATCAGCCCAGAAGCCACCTACAGCGTCGAGCACCGTTCGATGCTATACGCCCGCGACACCGGCTTGACCGACCGCCGAGAGTTCCTGCTGTTCTCCGTCGAAGAAGATGCCGAAGGCACCATCAGCCTGAGCACATCCCTGGGCATTTCGCTGTACACCACCGACCTGACTACGCTCTAAAAAAAGGAAGCCGTCCATGCTAGAAGCACTCTCCATCTCCCTCAACAAAGCTGCGGTGCTCGGCTTTGTCCTCTACATCCTGGGGGCTGCGGTACTGTTCGCGCTGTTCCAGTTCATCTACACCCGCATCACCCCGCACAAGGAGTTCGAACTGATCCGTGCGGGCAACACCTCCGCAGCGGTCGCCCTGGGCGGTGCCATCGTCGGTTTCGCCATTCCGGCCAGCAATGTGATTGCCTACTCGATCAACGTTCTCGACTTCATCGTCTGGGCCGTGATCGCCGCCGTCGTCCAACTGCTGGCGTTCCTGCTGACCAGCCTGGTGCTCAAAGGCACGTCCGAGCGCATCAAGAAGGGCGAACTGGCGGCCGGTATCTACGTGGCCGCGGTGGCCATCAGCGTCGGCATGCTGAATGCCGCGTGCATGACGCCCACCTCGAACTGATTGCCCACGGAGCTCCCGATGAAACGAAGCAAGTACGTCCAGCTGTCGCTGGCAGCGTCGGTCGCCATGGCGATATCCGGCTGTGGCCCAACGGAAAAAACCTACGACCTGCAAAAGAAGTACAACTTCCAATCGGTACAGCAATGCGCCGATGAAAAACTTCCGGTAGACGTCTGCTCGGACGCCTACATGACGGCCATGGCCGAGCATCGCCGCATTGCGCCGGTGTATGACAGCCAGGCCGATTGCGACGCCGACTTTGTCGCTGACTGGTGCCAGCAAGACTCCACCGGCAAATTCATCCCGCGCTTGGGCGGTTTCGAACTGACCGCCGAAGGCCAGGTGACCCAATCCCAAGTCGACGCTGCCAATGCGCAAGCGGCCAACGCTCAGGCCAGCGGCGGCTCAGGCTTCTCCACCAGCAGCCTGCTGACCGGCTTGCTGATCGGCAACATGCTGAGCAACAACCGCAACAGCTACCGTTCGGAACCGGTGTACCGCTATCGCGATGATCGCGGCAACTACGGTAACTCGACGCTCAACCAACGCGTGTCCAATGGCGCGACCTTTGGCCGTTCCAACCAGGCCCGGTACGGCAGCAGCAATTACACCAGCACGCTGCGCTCTTCACCTAAGTCGAGCTCGGTTTCATCGGCCACCTCCCGCGGCGGCTTCGGCAGCAAAGCCAGCGCACGCAGCGGCTGGGGCGGCGGGTCGAGCAGCTAAGGAAACCGGCCATGAAGAAGATCCAATGCGCAGAGCGTCATGACTGGAAACACACCGCCGAGAGCCTCGGCTTCCTGTTCCATACCATCGACGGCGAACCCTACTGGGACGAAAGCGCGTACTACCAGTTCACGCTCAAGCAAATCGAGCGCGACCTCGAAGACCCGACCACCGAGCTCCATGACATGTGCATGGACCTCGTCGCCCGCGTGGTCCACAGCGAAGAACTGCTTGAACGCCTGAGCATCCCCGCGCCTTTCTACGACATGATCCGAACCTCATGGCTCGAAGGCCACCCGCACCTTTACGGGCGCATGGACTTCTCCTACAACGGCAGCGGGCCCGCCAAGTTGCTGGAGCTCAACTACGACACCCCCACCAGCCTCTACGAAGCAGCCGCGTTTCAGTGGGGCTGGCTGGAACAATGCATCGAACGCGGCCTGCTGCCCAAGCACGCCGACCAGTTCAATAGCATCGACACCAAACTGCACCAGGCCTTCGCGCAACTGCAGGTCAACCAGCCGTTCTACTTCGCCTCGATGAAAGACTCGATCGAAGACAAAGGCACCACCGACTACCTGCGCCTGGTCGCTGAAAAGGTCGGCATCGAATCGCGCCACATCGACATCGAAGACATCGGCCTGAACAGCGAAGGCCGCTTCGTCGACCTTGAAGATCGCTGGATTCCCCACCTGTTCAAACTGCACGCCTGGGAGTTCATCTTCCACGAACCCTTTGGTGCCGCGATTGCCCAGAGCGACACACAGTTCTTCGAGCCCGCGTGGAAATCCATTATTTCCAACAAAGGCATCCTGCCGCTGCTGTGGGAATTCAACAAAGGCCACCCCAACCTGCTCGCGTCCCACCTGGACACCGACCCAGGCAAAGCCGTGCCAAAAGGCTGGGTGCGCAAGCCGTTCTTCTCCCGTGAAGGCGCCAACATCGAACTGCAAACCGCCGAAGGCCTGACCGTAAAAGAAGACGGCCCCTACACGGATGCGCCCTTCATCCTTCAAGAGTTCGCACCGCTGCCAAAATTTGGTGACAGCTACACGCTGATCGGCTCTTGGGTCATTGGCGACCAGGCCGCCGGCATCGGTGTGCGCGAGGACAATAGCTTGATCACCAAGGATTCAAGCCGGTTTCTGCCGCACTTGATCCTGGATTAGGGACGTCTGACGGGTTCGTTCCCACGCTCCGCGTGGTAACGCATCCAGTGACGCTCTGCGTCACCCGCACGCCTCTCAATCTACACCCATAAAAAAGCCTGCCTTTTCAGGCAGGCTCAATACGGAGCATGGCAGTCTTAGCTCTGGCGAGCAGATAGGGCCGAGTAGCTGTTCATCAAATTGCGGTAGTTAGGAATCCGCTGGGACAACAAATTCCCCAGCCCTTCGATATCGTTGCGCCAGTCGCGGTGCAACTCACACGCCACCGAGAACCAGTTCATCAACTGCGCGCCGGCCTGCGTCATCCGGCTCCACGCCGCTTGCTGCACGGTGGTATTGAACGTGCCCGATGCATCCGTCACCACAAACACCTCAAAACCTTCTGCCAGCGCCGACAAGGTCGGGAACGCCACACACACATCCGTCACCACACCGGCAATGATGATCTGCTTACGCCCGGTGGCCTTGATTGCCTTGACGAAATCCTCGTTGTCCCAGGCGTTGATCTGACCAGGGCGAGCGATATACGGCGCGTCCGGGAACATCTCCTTCAGCTCCGGTACCAGCGGGCCGTTAGGGCCTTGCTCGAAACTGGTGGTGAGGATGGTCGGCAAGTTGAAGAACTTGGCCAGGTCAGCCAGGGCCAGCACGTTGTTCTTGAACTCGTTGGGGGAGAAGTCCTGCACCAGCGAGATCAGGCCGGTCTGGTGGTCGACCAGCAGAACAATGGCGTCGTCTTTGTTCAAGCGGTTGTAGGTTGCAGTGCTCATGGTTGAATCCTTTTTTGTTTAGGTTGGTTGGGCGTTGCGTTCAACATGGGCACAGATTAATGGGTAGGTGACGAGGGATAAATCGGGTGGAAGGAGTCTTACTGTCAACTTAAAGTGGACAATAGTTGGCACCCGATTTCAGGCCTCCGGGTCGCTGTGCAGACCAGGAGTGAATTGCCTGATTTTGAGTAGCTAGCAGGTCCGATCCCTTTCCTTTGCAGGACGTTTCCGAGAGAATCCCAACCGCTTGCGCCAGTGGAATTGGGTGACTAGGCTGCTGACCGTCACTGCTAATTCAGTGATCGGGTTTAGTCGCCCGGATTCGATTGGCGCATATGCAACTCATGAGTCAGGCACCTCATCGCCTGCATCTTATGGTGGCTGTGCGCAGGGCACCTTCGGGTGCGCCGGGTTCCAATCGACCGGTCGACTAACCTGCGTACAGCTGCCACCTTTCGTTTAGTCGCGTAATTGGCAGCTTCAAATTATCGATTGGAGTTTTGCTATGGATAACGTTGTTTCGGATTCGCCGTCGTCAGGCGCAACCAACCCATTTACGGTCAATGAAGAACTGAGCTTCGAGGATGCCTGGGTGCAGGTGGCTGAGCTGCTGCATTGTGCGCTGGCTACGTCGCAGGTGATCGGCGAGTCAGTGGCTGCGCCACAGAGGGCGGTGATGCATTTGGTGGAGATGGCGAAGATGGTGGCGGATAGGGCTGTGGAGTGTTTGCAGCCTAGGTGATATGACGTCGCCTGTTCGGTTTTGATCGTCCAGGCGACTTATTCACGATTTCCTTAATTTCGGCTCAGAAATAGGGCTTGAATTCGTTGCTGTCGCGAATCAGCAACTGCATCAGCTTTGGATGAATGAACAGTTTTTCCTTTCCGACCTGAACCTCTTGCAGAACATCAATGGAGACCAGCTCTTTGAGGTAGCGAGAAGCAGCCTGGCGCTGAGCGATCTGCTTGTCGACGACGTTGCTAATACGGCAATAGGGCTGCTCAAAAATCACGTCCACCAATTCGCGTGAGTAGGTTTTCGGCAAACGTTCGCGAACAAATTGGCTGGTGTGCTCGGACAGGCTGCGAATGGCGGCAATTTTTGCACTGGTCCAGCGAGCGGTTTCTTCCACGGCAGTAAGCATGTACAGCAGCCAGGGCTCCCAGGCCTGTTCGCGTGTGACATCAAGCAGTAGTCGATAGTAATCGGCTCTATGCGCAATGATGAAATGACTAAGGTAAAGAATCGGTAGATTCAACAGACCTTCCTGGATCAGATACAGGGTGTTTAGCACGCGCCCGGTACGACCGTTGCCGTCTGTGAATGGATGAATAGCCTCGAACTGATAGTGTCCGACAGCCATGCGAACCAGCGGGTCGAGGTCTGTCTCGTTGTGTAGAAAACGTTCCCAGTTGGTGAGCAAGTCGCGTAAGCGATCTTCGCCCTCTGGTGGGGTATAGATGATTTCTCCGGTCCGATCATTGGCTAGCTGGACGCCTGGCACTCGACGGATGTCCATGTCTACACCCTTGAGCGTTCGACAGATCTCTACTGCTGTGCCGGTAGAGAGTGGACGTTCAGCCAGAGACTGGAAACCGTTATGTAGAGCCTTGCGGTACCGGAGGGCTTCTTTGGTCGCGGGATCTGCATGATTGGCGCAATCCTGGGCATGCTGAAAGAGTAAATCTGTAGTAGTGACAATACTTTCGATCTCGGAGCTGTCCTTGGCTTCCAGCAGCGGGATCGTATTGATCAGCATCGTCTGGTTAGGAATCAGCTCGGCTGCTTGTTTCAATTCGGCCAAGGCTGCTCGAGCTTCGATGCAGCGTTTGAGGACTGCTCGGGTTTCCAGTTCTGCCTTTGGCGGCAAGGGTGGAAGCTGGTTATAGGGTCTATCCGCCTGCCAAGGCCGTTGGGGGTTAGTCATGGGCGCACGCTCACTAGGACGTCCAGTTAAAGGTAAGGCCGCTTTTATAAGCGCCCTTGTCATGTCGCTAGTGTAAGCCTGCGTGCATAACGTGTCGTTATTTTTGTATTTTTGCGACATGTTTCATCCTCGCGTCGCTGTTGGCGACATGTTGGATATCGATCAGGTCGCTGACTATTTGGGTGAAGCAATGAAGAAGGGGTAATACACCTAGATTGCGTCGAGTCATTTTGATATTGCTGGAGCCCACTGGCCTTTGAATGGCTGCCTATTGCACCAGAGACATGTTCAGGGGGGGCAGAGTGGATCTTTAAGGCTACGTGATTGATGTTTAAGGGGGGGGATTAAAAAGCCGGCTTGTGGCCGGCTTCTCGGGGACTGCCTCAGCTTGTTTTTGACAAACCTCACCAGCCTTCAAATCGCTCAGCCCACATTGCGTCAGGCTGAATAGTAGGGGCATCCGCGGGAACTCCTCCGCTTCGCCAGCAGGGAATCAGCTAGAAGCGACCCCTGCCAAATGTGCGGCGCATGATACTCACATTCACTTCAGTTGCCCACCTCCGGTTCCGATTTAGAGCCTTCCCAGCCCAGCAGGTGTTCATCCAGTGGCACCGGTGGGCGGCGGTTGTTGAGGGTGGACCACCAGAATACCCAGCCGACGATCTTGAAGCTTTGCTCGAAGCGTTCCTCGTGGTTGAGGTATTCGTCCGGGTGTTCGCTGGCGTTGTGGCTGCGCAGGCGCAGGCCGCCGCCAGGGCGGTTGTAGAGGTATTTGATACGCAGCATGCCGTCGTGTTCGACGGCGTAGATTTCACCGTCGATGATTTGGGTACGGCCTCGGTCGATGGCGAGGGTGGCGCCTTGTTGGATGATGTCGATCATGCTGTTGTCGACCATGTAGGCGCCTATCGCGCGGTCGGGGTTTACGTTGAGTGTTTCCAGGCTGTGCAGGGAGACGCGGATGCGTTCGGTTGAGGTGAAGGTGGGGTGGAGGGGGATCTCCACGTCGGTTTTTTCCGGGCGGCAGGCGGGGCCTGTGAGGTATTTGCCTGTGTCTTCGCGGGCGGTTGCAATCCTTGCGGTGGGGCCTTCCAACAGGTAGTTGGCGGGCGGGTGTTTGGGGCCTTTGCCGTCGCTTAACCAGCGACTTGAGACGCACAGCAACTCTGCGATCTCGTTGAGTCGGCCCATGGGGACCCCGCGTTTGAACCAGTTGTTCACGTGCTGAGGCGTGACGCCGCGGTTCTTGGCGAAGTCGGAGGCGGAAAGATGAACTTCCCGTAATAGCGCTTTTAAACGATCACCTGATGTATTCATAAACGCAGAGTTTACTGGCCGGAAAGTCTAATCAAATAAACCATGCGTTGATTTGCGGTTGTAGGATTTGGCTTAGTTGTGGCCGGATCTTTCAGGTGTGCAACTTAGTTAAACGCTGCAAATAAACATTGAACTTGATGTTTAATTCGGCCCATAAAAAAGCCCCGAATTAACGGGGCTTTTTAATTGCCGTGGCAATGAGGCGCGGGTATCAGCCTTTGTAGGCGGCAACCGACTTCATGATCTCGGCGCGGGCGGCGTCTGCGTTGCCCCAACCGTCGATCTTCACCCACTTGCCTTTTTCGAGGTCTTTGTAGTTCTCGAAGAAGTGCTTGATCTGTTCCAGCAACAGTGGCGGCAGGTCGGTGTATTCCTTCACGTCCACGTACAGCTGGGACAGCTTGTCGTGTGGCACTGCGATTACTTTGGCATCGCCGCCGCCGTCGTCGGTCATGTTCAGGATGCCGACTGGGCGTGCGCGGATAACCGAGCCTGGGGTGACCGGGTAAGGGGTCACGACCAGCACGTCGAGGGGGTCACCGTCGTCAGCCAGGGTGTTAGGGATAAAACCGTAGTTGGCCGGGTAGAACATCGGGGTGGCCATGAAACGGTCAACGAACAGGCAGTCGCTGTCTTTGTCGATTTCGTATTTGATCGGCGCGTGGTTGGCCGGAATTTCGATGGCGACGTAGATGTCGTTCGGCAGGTCTTTGCCAGCCGGAATCTTGCTGTAGCTCATTGGGCGTTGCCCCCGTTAGTTGGCCATATGACATGGCCGGATTGGCCTAAAAGTGGCGGCGATTATAGGCATATTCTGACGCCGATGCCATGCGCCAAGCGTCGTACGGTCATTCGCCCCGTGGCGCGTAGCGCAGGTCGCTGGCTTGCAGTTGAGTCAGGCGGGCCAGGGGATCCTGGCGATAAAAGCGGCTGAGTTGGGCGTACACCTGTGGATAACTGTTGACCAGTAAATCCGGGGCGCTGAAGAAATACTCGCTGGTGACGGCAAAGAACTCCGCCGGGTTTTCCGCAGCGTAAGGGTCTATCTCGGTCTCGGCGTCCGGGTTGGCGTCCAACTGGCGATTGAGGTCATCGAAGGCGCCTTGCATGACGCTGGCCCAATCCTGCACGCGCATGTCGTGGTGCAGCGGCGGCAGGCCGTTGGCGTCGCCGTTGAGCATGTCCAGCTTGTGCGCTAGTTCGTGGATGACCAGGTTGTAGCCTTCCCATTGGCCGCTGGCGAGCACGCCGGGCCAGGCGAGGATCACCGGGCCCTGTTGCCAGGCTTCGCCGCTGTGTTCGCCGTCCCACTCGTGTTCGACGCCGCTGGCATCGCGATGGCGTTGTGGGCTGAGGAAGTCGTCGGGGTACAGCACGATCTCATGAAAGCCTTGGTACCAGTCGAGGTCGCCCAGGTTCATCAGCGGCAGTTGCGCCTGGGCGGCGAGCAGCAGGCGTTGTTCCTGGTGCAGTTCGACGCCAGGCAGGGCGGTGAGGTGTTTTTCGCTGAGGAACACCACGCAGGCTTCGCGTAGCCACTGATCTTGCTCCGGCGTGATGCCGTCGAGGAAGGTCAGGTGGTGGCGCACCCGTTGCCAGATGTCATCGGCAATCGGGTGCTTGGCCAGCAGGCGCCGGCGACGCCAGGCGCTGAAGGACCACACGGGCAATCAGTGCGGGTTGGCTTCGGAGGACGTGCGGCCAAAGCGGCTGCGCACTACGCCAATAATCATCGGCACCAGGGACAGCAGAATGATGAACACCACCAGCAGCGACAGGTTCTTCTTGATAAAAGGCACGTTGCCGAAGAAGTAACCCAAGGTCACCAGGCCGCCGACCCACAGGATGGTGCCCAGTACGCTGAAGCCGAAGAAGCGTGGATACGGCATCTTGGCCACGCCCGCGACGAACGGCGCGAAGGTACGCAGGATCGGCAGGAAGCGCGCCAGCGTCACGGTCTTGCCGCCGTGCTTGTCGTAGAAGTCGTGGGTCTTTTGCAGGTAGTCGCGGCGGAAGATCTTGGAGTTCGGGTTGCTGAACAAGCGCTCGCCCGCCGTTCGTCCGATCACATAGTTGGTGCTGTCGCCGAGGATGGCCGCCAGCATCAGCAGGCCGGCCAGCAGGACTGGGTCCATACCGCCGCCGGCCGCTACGGCACCGGCAATGAACAGCAAGGAGTCGCCCGGCAGGAAGGGCATGACCACCAGGCCGGTTTCGCAAAAAATCACCAGGAACAGAATGGCGTAGATCCACGGACCGTAATTGGTTACCAGCATGTCGAGGTAAACGTCGAGATGCAGGATAAGGTCAAGCGGGTTGAAATCCATGGATGGCACCTGTGTGAATGGCCCGGCTCAGCGGGCTTGTGCGGAAGCTCAGGCAATAAGGCTACAAGTAATTGTCGCGGTTCTTACAACCCTGAAAGGTCGGCATTATACGGATTGAGAGGTGAAAAGCGTGTGGCTTTTGTAGCGGGGAGTGTCGCGAAATTGTGAAGGGGTTGGGCTTCAAGCCAGTCGCCGGACCCAATGTGGGAGCTGGCTTGTCTGCGATAGCGGTGGGTCAGTATGAGAAGTGCTCGCTGACACTTCGCCATCGCAGGCAAGCCAGCTCCCACAAGGATATTGCGGTGTTTGGCTTACCGGTTTTCAGTCTTCGTTGATCGGCAACACGTAGTTTTTGAATTCGGTGTCTTCGCGAAACCCAATCGACTCATAGGTCTTCTGCGCCACGTCGTTATCGCTGCTGGTCGATACCCGCAACCGTACCGCGTGGGTGTCCTTGGCCATTTTCTTGGCCGTGCGCATCAGGTTGTCGGCCACCAGTTGCCGGCGCGCATCCTCGGCCACATAGATGTCGTTGAGGATCCATACCCGCTTGAGAGACAGTGAGGAAAAGCTCGGATAGAGCTGGCAAAACCCCAGCAGCCGCTTGTCATCATCGTCGGCCAGGGCCAGGTAGATCACCGACTCCTTGCGCCGCAGGCGCTTTTCCAAAAAGGCCCGTGACGAGTCCGGGAACGGCAGGGCCCCGTAGAACTCGCGGTATTTGACGAACAACGGGGTCAACAGGTCCAGGTGTTCCAGGGTCGCTTGAGTAATCCGCATGCCAGGCCTCAACTTCCAAATGGGGTATGACCACACGAGCGGCCGTGACTCGATGCTGCCTAATGACGCCAAAAAGCGCAATCTTGCCGCTATCGGTCATCGGGCGGGCTGAGCAGGAAATTGCCCTTCATCAGGTCCGGGTCGTCCGATTCGAGGGTCTGAACCTGTGCCTCATCCTTGAGATTAACCCCCGACAACTGCCGGCGACACGCCTCGCGCATCAAGTACAGCAGGCGATGGGCCGCCATGCCATAACTCAGGCCTTCCAGCCGCACGTTGGAGATGCAGTTGCGATAGGCATCGGTGAGGCCGACCTTGGGGTTGTAGGTGAAATACAGGCCCAGGCTGTCCGGCGAACTGAGCCCCGGCCGTTCGCCGATCAGGATCACCACCATCTTGGCGCCCAGTAGCTGCCCGATTTCATCGGCTACCGCCACGCGGCCTTGCTCTACCAGGATCACCGGTGACAAGGACCAGCCTTCGGCGTGAGTCTGTTCTTCCAGGCGCGCCAGAAACGGTGCTGTGTGTTTATGCACCGCCAATGCCGACAGGCCATCGGCCACTACGATGGCCAAGTCCACCCCGCCGGGCTGGGCCGAAGCGTAGTCGCGCAATGTTTGCGCCGACTCATCGCTCAAGCGTCGCCCCAGGTCCGGGCGTTGCAGGTACATGTGCCGGTCTGTGGCGGCGCTGTGCAGCAACAGGCTGTCTCGGCCACGTTCGGCCAATTGGCGGCTGAGGCCGGTGTGATCGAACGGCAAATGCACCGCGTCCCGCGCCTGGGCGTGGGCAAACTGGAAGTCCAGTTGGGCGCTGGTGGGAAGGCTGGTGCCGGTGCGGCCCAGGGCAATACGCGCCGGGGTGAGGCGGCGCAGTTCCAGCCACGGGTTGTCAGGCAATTCTGGTTGCACGGTCGGCTCCTTCATCCCAATTGCGCCAAGGCGTGACGAAAGGCCGGTGGCAAGCTATTGCCAAAATGCACCTTGCCATCAGCCTGCGTGAAGATGCCCATTTTCGCCAGCCACTGCTCGAACTCCGGCGCCGGTTTTAAACCCAATGTTTGCCGGGCGTACAGGGCGTCGTGAAACGAGGTGGTCTGGTAGTTGAGCATGATGTCGTCGGAGCCGGGGATGCCCATGATGAAGTTGATGCCGGCCACGCCGAGCAGGGTCAGCAGGGTGTCCATGTCGTCCTGGTCGGCTTCGGCGTGGTTGGTGTAGCAGATGTCGCAACCCATGGGCACGCCGAGCAGTTTGCCGCAGAAGTGGTCTTCAAGGCCGGCGCGGATAATCTGCTTGCCGTTGTACAGGTACTCCGGGCCGATAAAGCCGACCACGGTGTTCACCAGAAACGGCTTGAAGTGCCGGGCCACGGCGTAGGCACGGGTTTCACAGGTTTGCTGATCGACGCCAAAGTGCGCATTGGCCGACAAAGCGCTGCCCTGGCCGGTTTCGAAGTACATCAGGTTCTGGCCCAGGGTGCCGCGCTTGAGGCTTAAGCCCGCGTCATAACCTTCCTGCAGCACGTTCAGGTTGATCCCGAAACTGGCATTGGCCGCTTCGGTACCGGCAATTGACTGAAACACCAGGTCCAGCGGTACGCCGCGGTTGATCGCTTCGATGGAGGTGGTGACGTGGGTCAGCACGCAGGCCTGGGTGGGGATGTCGTAGCGCTGGATGATCGCGTCGAGCATCTCCAGCATGGCGCAGATCGAGGCGATGCTGTCGGTGGCCGGGTTGATGCCGATCATGGCGTCGCCGTTGCCGTACAGCAGGCCGTCGAGGATGCTCGCCGCGATGCCGGCCGGTTCATCGGTGGGGTGGTTGGGCTGCAAGCGCGTGGACAAGCGCCCGCGCAGGCCCAGGGTGCCGCGAAACTGGGTGACCACGCGGATCTTCTGCGCCACCAGCACCAGGTCTTGCACGCGCATGATCTTGGACACGGCCGCGGCCATTTCCGGTGTCAGCCCTGGCGCCAATGCGCGTAGGGCCTGTTCATCGGCCGCATCGCTGAGCAGCCAGTCGCGCAGGCCGCCGACAGTGAGGTGGCTGACCGCTGCAAACGCCTGTTTATCGTGGGTGTCGATGATCAGCCGGGTGACTTCATCGCTTTCATAAGGAATCAATGCTTCCTGCAGGAAGTGCTTGAGCGGGATATTTGCCAGCGCCATCTGCGCCGCCACACGTTCGCCGTCATTCTGCGCGGCGACACCGGCGAGGAAGTCCCCGGAGCGTGCCGGGCTGGCCTTGGCCATCACGTCCTTGAGGCTGTCGAAGCGGTAGGTTTGAGCACCCACCGCGTGGGAAAAGCTTGCCATACAGTGTCTCCTTGGTGACGCGCGCCTGCTGTGGGCAAGGCGCCGCGTCGAGGTTTTCGGCAGTTAGTGCAGGGCGGCCTCTGCAGCCTGGATCGCCGCGAATTCCTCTTCCGGCGTGCCTGCTACCAAGTGATGCCGGCTGTAGAAAGCAAAGTAAGCAATTAATACTCCATAGATGATCGCCGCGCCAATCACCACGCGCGGGTCCACCAGAAAGCCCGCCACCACGGCCACGCAGGCCAGCACCAGCGCCACACCCGAGGTGAAGATGCCACCCGGCGTGCGGTATGGCCGCTCCATTTTAGGGCGACGGATGCGCAGGGTGATGTGGGCGGCCATCATCAACACGTAGGAAATCGTGGCGCCAAACACCGCCACCAGGATCAGCAAGTCACCCTGACCGGTCAGCGACAGGCCAAAGCCGATAATCCCGGGGATCACCAGCGCCAATACCGGCGCCTTGCTCTTGTTGGTCTCGGACAATTTGCGTGGCAGGTAACCGGCACGGGACAAGGCAAAGATCTGCCGCGAATAGGCGTAGATGATCGAGAAAAAGCTCGCGATCAAACCGGCCAGGCCGACCAGGTTGACGAAGCTCCCCATCCAGGTGGAACCGCCGTAAGACAACGCCAAGGCTTCAACCAGCGGGTTGCCGGATTTGATCAGCGCATAAGTGCCCGCACCGCCCGGCGCGATCACCAGGATCAACAGGGCAAAACTGGTCAGCACCACAATGGCGCCAATCAGCCCACGCGGCAGGTCGCGCTTGGGGTTCTTGGTTTCTTCAGCGGCCAGCGGCACACCTTCCACCGCCAGGAAAAACCAGATGGCATAAGGGATCGCGGCCCACACGCCGACGTAGCCGAACGGCAGGAAGCTGCTGGCGCCCTTGGCCTCGGTCACGGGTATGTCGAGCAGATTGGCGACGTTGAAGTGCGGCACCATCGACACCAGGAACACGCCTAGGGCGATCGCGGCGACGGCGGTGATCACAAACATCAGCTTCAAGGCTTCACCCACACCAAAAATGTGGATGCCGATAAAGATGATGTAGAACGCCAGGTAGATCATCCAGCCGCCAATGCCGAATAGCGACTCGCAATAGGCGCCGATAAACACCGCGATGGCGGCGGGCGCGATGGCGTATTCGATAAGGATGGCAGTGCCGGTCAGGAACCCGCCCCAGGGGCCGAAAGCGCTGCGGGCAAAACCGTAGCCGCCGCCAGCAGTAGGGATCATGGAAGACAATTCGGCCAGGGAAAAGCACATGCACAGGTACATGGTGGCCATCAGCAAAGTAGCGAGGAACATACCGCCCCAACCGCCCTGGGCCAGGCCGAAGTTCCAGCCGGCGTAGTCTCCGGAAATAACATAGGCGACGCCCAGGCCAACCAGTAATACCCAGCCGGCGGCGCCTTTTTTCAGTTCGCGTTGTTGAAAGTAATCGGTGCCGACTTTTTCAAAGTCGACAGAAGAACCAGTGGGTTCGCTAGGCATGGGAAGTACCTTCCATTCTTATTGTTTTTGACTCGGCGTCTGTGTGCCGAACGAGGTAGCAATTGCGTGTGATATCAAATGTGGGAGCTGGCTTGCCTGCGATAGCGGCCTGTCTGCTACCCCTTATTTGGCTGATACATCGTTATCGCAGGCAAGCCAGCTCCCACACTTGATTGCGTTTCATGTTGGGAACTGGTTGCTTGCTATAAGGCTGAGTTAGAAAAAGCCCAACGGATTAATGTCGTAGCTCACCAGCAAGTTCTTGGTCTGCTGGTAGTGATCCAACATCATCTTGTGGGTTTCACGGCCCACGCCAGACTTCTTGTAACCGCCAAACGCGGCATGCGCCGGGTACAGGTGGTAGCAGTTGGTCCACACGCGGCCAGCCTTGATCGCCCGGCCCATGCGGTAGGCGCGGTTGATATCGCGGGTCCACAGGCCAGCGCCCAGGCCGAACTCGGTGTCGTTGGCAATCGCCAGGGCTTCGGCTTCATCCTTGAAAGTGGTGATGCTCACCACCGGGCCGAAGATTTCTTCCTGGAATACGCGCATGTCGTTGGTGCCCTTGAGCAGGGTCGGCTGGATGTAATAACCGGTGGCCAGGTCGCCGGTGAGCTTCTCCACCTTGCCGCCCGTGAGCAATTGCGCGCCTTCGCCCTTGGCGATTTCCAGGTAAGACAGGATCTTGTCGAACTGCTGCTCGGACGCTTGGGCGCCGACCATGGTGTCGGTATCCAGCGGGTCGCCACGCTTGATCGACTCGACCTTTTTCATCACCACTTTCATGAAGTCGTCGTAGATCGACTCTTCCACCAGAGCACGGGAAGGGCAGGTGCACACTTCGCCCTGGTTGAAGAACGCCAGCACCAGGCCTTCGGCGGCTTTTTCGATAAATGCAGGTTCCGCTTTCATGATGTCGGCGAAGAAGATGTTCGGCGACTTGCCGCCCAACTCCACCGTAGACGGAATGATGTTCTCGGCCGCCGCATGCATGATGTGCGAGCCCACAGGCGTTGAGCCGGTGAAGGCGATCTTGGCGATGCGCTTGCTGGTGGCAAGGGCTTCGCCGGCTTCCTTGCCGAAACCGTGCACCACGTTCAGCACGCCCGGTGGCAGCAGGTCGCCGATCAGCTCCATCAGCACGCTGATGCCCAGCGGCGTTTGCTCGGCGGGCTTGAGCACCACGCAGTTACCGGCGGCCAGGGCTGGGGCGAGTTTCCAGGCGGCCATCAGCAGCGGGAAGTTCCACGGGATGATCTGGCCGACCACGCCCAGCGGCTCGTGGAAGTGGTAGGCGGCGGTGAGTTCATTGATTTCGGCGCTGCTGCCTTCCTGGGCGCGGATGCAGCCGGCGAAGTAGCGGAAGTGGTCGGCAGCCAGGGGGATGTCGGCGTTAAGGGTTTCACGCACGGCCTTGCCGTTGTCCCAGGTTTCGGTGATGGCCAGCAGTTCGAGGTTTTGCTCGATGCGGTCGGCGATTTTCAGCAGCACCAGCGAACGGTCCTGGGCCGAGGTTTTGCCCCAGGCGTCCGCAGCGGCGTGGGCGGCGTCCAGCGCCTTGTCGATGTCTTTGGCGGTGGAACGCGGGAAGTCGGCTATCGGCTTGCCGTTGACCGGCGAGGTGTTGGAGAAATAGTTGCCATCGACTGGCGCCACGAATTCGCCGCCGATGTAGTTGCCGTATTTGGCCTTGAACGAAACGATGGCGCCTTCAGTACCGGGGTGTGCATAACGCATGGTGAGCATCTCCTGCTTTTATGTTTATTGGAGTACAGCGCGGCAAGCGCGTTATAAAGCGTAGAGCAAAGGTTGGGCCACTGCTGTGCGGGCCAGCAAAATCAATGGGTTGGGCTTTGTCGCAAGGCGGTGCCGTGACAGGTGTGGTACAGGCGTGGTGACAGTTTGTGCCATAAGCGGTACAGCCTGTGACCGGTGGGTCGGGCCGGGATTGCAAAGGCCCAATGGCTGGGGGATGCTGGGCGTTCTCACGCAGGGAGAATAATAAGAACATGCATAACGATCATTTCAGCCGCCATGCCCAGCAAGTCCTGACCGTCACCCGTGGCCAAGAGCTTTCCCAGGGGCCGGGCAGCGACCCGTCCATCGCCCGCTCCTGGCTGCGCTGCGTGGAGGACTACCACCTCGACCCGGCGCTGACCATCGCGCCTACCGTGCTTGAACACGGGCGCCTGCTGGAAAGTCGCGAACGCCTGCGCCAGGTGCTGCACATCGCCGGCAGCGAGATGAATAGCCTGCACCAGCAACTTTCCGGTGCCGGCCATGCGGTGCTGCTCACCGATGCGCGCGGGGTGATCCTCAACTGTGTCACCGCGCCGTCGGAGCGCAAGATTTTCGAGCGCGCCGGTTTATGGTTGGGCGCTGACTGGAGCGAAGCCTGCGAAGGCACTAACGGCATAGGCACCTGCCTGGTAGAGCGGCAGTCGTTGACGATCCACCGTGACGAGCATTTTCGCGGCCGTCATACCGGGCTGACCTGTTCGGCCAGCCCGGTGTTCGATCCTCATGGTGAATTGCTGGCGGTGCTGGATGTGTCCTCGGCCCGCGAAGCCGTGTCGCGCCAAAGCCAGTTCCACACCATGGCGCTGGTGAACCTGTCGGCCAAGATGATCGAAAGTTGCTACTTCCTGCGCCACTTCGAACACCACTGGCTGTTGCGTTTTCACCTGCAGGCCGAGTCGGTCGGGTTATTCAGCGAAGGCTTGCTGGCGTTTGATGGCGAAGGGCACATTTGTGCGGTCAACCAGAGCGCCCTGAACCTGTTGGGGCAGTTGCGCGGCGGCTTGGTGGGCCAGCCGGTGGAAGCGTTTTTCGACTGCTCCCTGGATCAGTTGCTGGGGCGGGCCAGCGCAAATGCCACGGCCAGTTGGCCGCTGCGCACCCGCGATGGTCGGCCTTTATTCGCAGCGCTGCGAGGCCAGCCGCGCAGTGCGCCGGCCCCTATCATCAAGCCACAGGCGTCACGCCCATTGGGTATCTGCCTGGGCGACCCGGCGTTGCAAAATGAGCTGCGCAAGGCCTCGCGAGTGTTCGAGCGCGATGTGCCCTTGCTGATCAACGGCGAAACCGGCTGCGGTAAAGAAGCCTTCGCCAAGGCCGTGCATCAGGGCAGCCAGCGGGGCGACAAGGCCTTTATCGCGCTGAACTGTGCGGCGATTCCAGAAAACCTGATCGAGAGCGAACTGTTTGGCTATCGCGCCGGCAGTTTCACCGGCGCCCTTAAAGAAGGCATGCGCGGCAAGCTGCAACAGGCCGATGGTGGCACGCTGTTTCTCGACGAAATCGGCGACATGCCCCTGGCGTTACAAACCCGCCTGTTAAGGGTGCTGGAGGATCGCCTGGTGGTGCCTATCGGCGGCGAACCCCAAGCCGTGAACGTGCGCATCATCAGCGCCACGCACCGCAATTTGCTGGAACGGGTGGCCGATGGCAGCTTTCGTGAAGACCTGTATTACCGCTTGAACGGCTTGGAAGTCGCCCTCCCGCCGTTGCGCGAGCGCAGTGACAAGTCGCAACTGTTGGATTTCCTCTTGGCGCAGGAAGCAGGCACCGAGCAGGTGATGCTCGACGAGTCGACGCGCCAGGCCTTGTTGGCATTCCACTGGCCCGGCAACCTGCGGCAGATGCGTACTGTGTTGCGCACGGTGGTGGCACTCTGTGAGGGCGGGCGAGTCGGTCTTGAAGACTTGCCGGCGCTGATTCGCCAGGCGCGGCCGCAAGGGGCAAGGGCGGATGCGCCGTACGCTTTGCCACTGGAGAGCGCCGAGCGCCAGGCATTACTCGATGCGTTGGCGCAGCAGCGCTGGCATATGAGCCATGTGGCGGAACAGTTGGGCGTCAGTCGCAATACGCTGTATCGCAAGTTACGCAAACATGGTATTTCACGGGGCGCCATGCATTAGGGCGCGCGACAGTTGTCGGAATAACTCCGTTATTGCGGACGACTCGTTTTTGTCCCACGTCATTTAAGGTTTTTTATCGCTCTACCCGTTCACGTCGTCCCGGAACGTGGCACGTTGTTTTAAGCACTGATGGAATAAGGGCAGAGCATTAATTGCCCTTAAACACCGCTGTTTGAAACTTCTAGGGTGACAACACATGAATATTACAAGTCCAATAACGACTCCTGTGCCACAACTCCCTGTTCAACTTGATGTTACGCCCACCTCCCCACCGCAACACTCGATAACGGGCTGGGGCGAACCGATGGACCCCCCTCAGCCTGACCATGACACGCCGCCTTCTGCTCAGGAGGCCGACCAAGCGCCGAAGGTACGCAACAAGCGTGGAATCTCCTTCTTCGGACGGCGGTTCCCATTTGGAGGCGCAACCCGGCCCACGGCGCCCGTGTCTCCCACGCCATCGATCAAGGTGCCGTCGCCTGCGTCCGTGTCCCCCGGTCCATCGACCAGGGTGCCGCCCGCCCCGGTCAATCCCACTGCCACCAGGCTGCAGAACGCACTGGGTGGAAATAACCCTGGTACCAGCTCGACCGCAGCCAGTTCAAGCCAGTCGGCCTTGGATAAACTCAAGGGCGTAGTGACCAGGGGGCCTCAAACGCCCACCAGTGGCGGGGTTGTCTCCGTAAAGCCGGTGGAACCGCCCAAGATCAGTGTGGCCGATGTCACCCAGCGGCTTTTGGATGCCGACAGGCTGGTCAAGGCAGGGGTTATTTCCACCTCACCTTCAACCGGCAAGACGATCAAGGACGCGTTCATCAACGCGGGCGTCAATGGCATCGTCAGCGCGCCGATCAATGTGGGCGCATACGCCGGGTCCGTGGCCGCGGGAGAGGCGATCAAGGGCCAGTATGTACCGTCGCCATTGCCGCCGCCGCATTTGCCTGGTACTGCAAAGCCAGATCCCGCGTCTACACCGCAAGTAGCCGCGCCCACCACATCGGATACGCCAACGCCTTCGGCCACGCGCCATCTGGACCGGGTAGAAAAAGTGGTGCTGGAATTTGCCAATGTCATCATCACGCTGGCGTCGGGAAATACTGAAGACCGGCTTGCCATGGGCGACGCCTGGCCCAAGGAGCGGGGGGCACGCTTGGATAACCTTGAGCAGTTACTGAGCATTTCGGAAACCCATATGAAGCAAGTGGCCGAGGATAACGGCATTATTTTCAAACCTCACCTTGAACCAGAAACCGCCCCAGGCACGGGGGGGCGCTTAGGCGTGATAGAGCGCCGTTATCGCGCCTTGGAAAAGGCGGCTGACCGGATCATTACCCTGAAAGACGCCGAAGCCAAAAAAACCGAGGCCTCCGTTTAAGGCAGCCTTTTTGCCCGCCGGATCCTACCGGCGGGCGTTTCGCGCTCAGCTAAAGCGTGCGAACTTTCCCACCCTACGCTAACCTGCCTCGATGTTTACGAGGTCGACTATGCACATTCATATTCTGGGTATCTGCGGTACGTTCATGGGTTCGATGGCGGTTCTGGCCAAGGAGCTGGGCCATCATGTAACTGGCTCCGATGCCAATGTTTATCCCCCCATGAGCACGCAGCTACAGGCGCAAGGGATTGAGCTGACCCAAGGTTACGACCCCGCGCAATTCGACCCGGTGCCGGACCTGGTCGTGATCGGCAACGCCATGTCGCGCGGCAATCCGGCGGTGGAATACGTACTGAACAAAGGCTTGCCTTACGTCTCCGGCCCCCAGTGGCTGGCCGACCATGTGCTGCAAGGCCGTTGGGTCCTGGCAGTGGCAGGCACTCACGGCAAGACCACCACCAGCAGCATGCTCGCCTGGGTGCTGGAGCATGCGGGCATGAGCCCGGGGTTCCTGATTGGCGGCGTGCCGCAGAACTTCTCGGTATCGGCGCGCCTGGGTGAGACACCGTTTTTTGTGATCGAGGCCGATGAGTACGACAGCGCCTTTTTCGACAAGCGCTCCAAGTTCGTCCATTACCGCCCACGCACAGCGATCCTGAATAACCTTGAGTTCGATCACGCGGATATCTTCCCCGATCTGCCGGCGATTGAGCGGCAGTTCCACCACTTGGTGCGCACTATTCCAAGTGAGGGCCTTGTCATTCATCCCACCACCGAGCCTGCGTTGCAGCGTGTGATCGACATGGGCTGCTGGACCCCGGTGCAAACCACCGGCGCGGGCGGGCAGTGGCAGGCGAGGTTGCTCAGCGAAGACGGTTCGCGGTTTGAAGTGCTGTTCGAAGGCCAACCCCAAGGCACCGTCGATTGGGGCATGACCGGCCAACACAACGTGGCCAACGCTTTGGTGAGCCTGGCTGCCGCTCGGCATGTTGGCGTGGTACCAGCCATGGGCATTGCCGCCTTGAGCGCGTTCAAGAGTGTGAAGCGGCGCATGGAGAAAGTCGCTGAAGTAAATGGAATTACCATCTACGACGACTTTGCCCACCACCCGACCGCAATTGCCACCACCCTGGATGGCCTGCGCAAGCGCGTCGGCGATGCGCAGATCATTGCCATCGTCGAGCCGCGCTCCAACTCCATGAAGCTGGGTGCGCACCGTGATGGCCTGCCCGAAAGCGTCAACGATGCCGACCAGGTGGTGTGGTATGCACCGGCCAACCTTGGCTGGGATTTGCCCGCGATTGCTGCGCTATGCACCGTGCCCTCCACAGTCTGCGATTCGTTGGAAGGCATCATTGAGCATGTGAAGTCCTTGGCCCAGGCCGGCACCCACGTGGTGGTCATGAGCAACGGCGGCTTCGGCGGCCTGCACGGCAAGCTGGCCGAGGCACTGAAATGAGCGGGCCGGAACGCATTACCCTGGCGATGACCGGCGCATCCGGTGCGCCCTATGGCCTGCGCCTGCTCGATTGCCTGGTACGTGAAGACCGTGAGGTGCATTTTCTGATCTCCAAGGCGGCGCAATTGGTGCTGGCGACTGAGACCGATGTCGCGCTGCCTTCCAAGGTGCAGATGATGCAGGCATTCCTCACCGAGTACACCGGCGCAGCGGCGGGGCAGATCAAGGTCTACGGCAAAGAAGACTGGATGTCGCCGGTAGCCTCAGGCTCCGGTGCGCCAGCGGCGATGGTGGTGGTGCCGTGTTCCACCGGCACCTTGTCGGCGATTGCCACGGGCGCCTGCAACAACCTGATCGAACGGGCGGCGGACGTGACCTTAAAGGAGCGCCGCCAATTGATCCTGGTGCCGCGCGAAGCGCCGTATTCGAGCATTCACTTGGAGCACATGCTCAAGTTGTCGAACATGGGCGTGACCATTCTGCCCGCGTCGCCAGGCTTCTATCACCAGCCACAGACCATCGATGACCTGGTGGACTTTGTGGTGGCGCGCATTCTCAACCTGTTGAACATTCCCCAGGACATGCTGCCACGTTGGGGTGAGCACCACCTGGGCGGCGATGAATAAAGCACTGCTGCTGTTGATGGCGCTGCAACTCACCGGCTGTGCCACCGCGCGCACGCTGGATGCCGCGCAACCGGGCGCCCCGGTGGTGTATGCCGGCACGCGCCTGGATCTGTACGCGATCAATGGCGGCTGCTGCGCCAAGGACCGCTTTGGTGCCGAGGCCCCGAGCTCTCCCCATCTCGACCTGCCGGCCAGTGCGTTGCTCGATACCTTGTTGTTGCCACTGTCGGTGCTGACGGTGCTGGGGGTTGGCTTCAACGCCACGGGCGGGCTGTAAGATAATGGCTACCTGGGTGGATCGTTCCCACGCTCCGCGTGGGAATGCAGTCGGGGACGCTCCGCGTCCCAAGCATGACGCAGAGCGTCATAACCGGCGTTCCCACGCAGAGCGTGGGAACGATCAGTACCAGCCCTGCATCATCACTTGCCGAGTTTGCGCAACTCGTCCGACTCCACCACCCGCACGCCATCCTGTTCTTCCAGCGCCAGGCGCCACATGGCGCGAGCCAGTTCGCAGACTTCAATACCGTGGTACTTGCCCGGGATAAGCCGTGACAGCGGGCCGGCCAACTGTTCGGCCAGGCGCGGTTCCAGTCGCTCACCCAGCAGGAGCGAGGGACGTACGATGGTCAACTGCGGCCAGTCTTGCGCTCGGAGCGCCAGTTCCATTTCCCCTTTGACCCGGTTGTAGAACACCGAGGATTTCGGGTCGGCGCCAATCGCACTGATCACGATCAGATGCCGCGCGCCCAGTTCCCGTGCGCGTTTGGCGAAGGCCACTACCATGTCCAGGTCGACCGCACGGAACGCCGCTTCCGAGCCGGCCTTTTTAATCGTGGTGCCCAGGCAGCAGAAGGCAATATCCACGCGGCCGCTCAGTTGCGGCAGGAACACCGCCGGGTCGCCTACCGGGTTTTCCAGGCGTGGATGTTCAGCCAATGGTTTGCGGCTGGGTGCCAGCACGCGGGTCACGGTAGGTTCGTTGAGCAGGCGGTCGAGCAGGTGTTCGCCAGTGAGGCCGGAGGCCCCGGCCAGCAAGATATGCTGCGGTGTCAGGTACATGGTGTTTCCCCCTTGTTACACGTTACAGCTTAGTTGCCTTTGGCTTCCTTGCTATTCATTGAGACGCTTTCGAGCGCCTTTCGTGCCTGCTGTTTACGTAATAATTGCCAATGGGCGATCACGCCCTTAGGCGCCCAGATCTGCGGTTCGGAGGCTTCGAAATTGTCCGCCTGTTCGCGTTCGGCCACGTGCAGTTGTGCCAGTTTGAAGGCGTGTTGCAAGTCATCCGTTTGGTTGAAAGCCTGTGCGAAAAGCGCATCACCGAAGTAGGTGAAGTCTGCTTCTTCCGAGCAGCCGAACGACACGCGGTCCGCGCGGGAGGCGGTCATGATCAGGGTGCGCTCATCTTTGAGCGCCGGTATGAAGCCGCCGGAATAACATGCGGAGATCACGATGACCTTGTCGCGGTTTTTCAGCGGTGCGAGCACGGCGGCCAGCTCGTCGGCGGGCAGGTCGGCCAGTTCCATGCGCGGTTGGTCGAGCACCAGCTCATGCTCATGGGTGCCATGGCTGGTCAGGTAAATGAACACCAGGTCTTCCGGCCCGGTCCGTTCGGCCAGGGTTTGTACCGAGCGGCGCAGGCTTTCGCGGGTGGCCAGGGGGCGGTCGGCGATATGGTCGCGGTGGTTGACCAGGCGCACTTGCCCGCGCGCGCCGAAGCGGGTGGCGAGCAGGTTGCTGACGTAATCGGCTTCGCGCAGGAACACGCTTTGTTTGCCGTCACCGGCCAGCACCAGGGTGTACAGTTCCACCGCCGGGGTGGACGCGGGCACGGTCGCCAGGGCGTCATTAAGCAAGCGGCCTTGGGCCAGTATGCCGGTCTCCAGTGGGTCGGGCAGCAGCTTGCCCTCGGCGTCGCGTACGCGCAGGCCATTGACCCAGGTGCCGGACTGCACGGTGCCGTCGGTGAGGACCAGGGTGCCACGGCCTTGATAGTTGTCACTGTCAAAGCCACCGATATAGAAACTGCCATCGGTGAGGTTCAGACGCCCTTCGCCGGTAAAGCGCCAGTCACTGAACTGGCCGACGTAGTGGCTGCCATCAACCCCGATCAGTTCGCCTTTGCCGGTCAGCGCGCCCTCCTTGAACTGGCCGATCCATACATCGCCGTCGGCGTTCTCGTAGCGGCCTTTACCGTTGAGCTGGTTCTGCTTGAATTGGCCGACATAGATATCGCCCTCGGCGCTATTAAAGGTGCCATTGCCTTCCAGTTGGCCATCGACAAAGCGGCCGCTGAACTGGTTGCCGCTGTCGTCATTGCGCTGGCCTTCGCCATTGGGCTTGCCGTGGGCGAACTGGCCCTGATACTGGCTGCCGTCGGCCAGTTCCAGGCGGCCGAGGCCTGAATACTGGTCGTCCTGGAATTCGCCGCGATAGGTCATCTGCCCCTCTTTGAGGGTGCCTTCGCCGTTGCGTCGACCATTCTTGAAGCCGCCCACGTAGCTGCTGCCCGACGTGGTCAGGCTGCCCTGGCCATCAAACAGGCCCTGTTTGAATTCGCCTTTATAGACTTCGCCATTGCTGCCATGCCATTCGCCCTGGCCGTGCCACTGGCCTTTGTCGAACTGGCCGGCGTACCAACTGCCATTGGGGTAGTCCACACGGCCTTGGCCTTGCAGCAAACCGTTGACCACATCGCCACGGTAGCGGCCGCCATCGGGCAGGCGCGCATCGGGCGGCAACAGCGATTCGCCGTCTCCGCAAGCGGTGAGCAACAGGGCAAGGGCAAGGGGAGCGAGTGGGCGCATAGCGGGATCCGGATAATTGAGCGCCGAGTATGCCGTAGCCGGGGTGCCGAACCTAGTGGTCTATGCGCAGGATCTACCACCTGTAGGAGCGGGCTTGCCCGCGAAAAACTCATAGGCACCGCATTTATTCAGCAAGCTCGCTCCTACAGAGCAGGTGTGGTGATTATACGAAGCAGAGTGACAGCGACTCGGCAATGTAGGCCGGCTTCTCCTGGCCTTCGATTTCCAGGGTGGCCGTCGCCTTGAACAGCCATTGGCCCGGCTTTTTCTCGGTGACGTCAGTGAGGGTGACGTTCAGGCGCACCTTGGAGTTCACCTTCACCGGCTGGATAAAGCGCACGCTGTCCAGGCCGTAGTTGACGGCCATTTTCAAGCCTTCGGGCATGATCAGGATGTCTTCCATCAACTTGGGCATCAGCGACAGCGACAGGAACCCATGGGCAATGGTGCTGCCGAACGGGGTTTGCGCCGCCTTGATCGGGTCGACGTGGATGAACTGATGATCGCCGGTGGCTTCCGCGAAGAGGTTGATACGCGCCTGGTCGATGATGAGCCATTCGGAACGTCCCAGTTCCTTGCCGACGTAATCTTTGAGCTGCGCTACGGGTACATAGGGCATTGCGTCTCTCCTTGGTTCATCACTTATGTGCCCGTTGATAAGGGGCGTTTTTTTTGGTTGCAGAGAACCACTGTAGATCATCACGGGCAATCAGCCCGGTCAACCCAACATGCTTTTGGCGAATGCCGGAGCATAGGGCGGGCGTGCTTATAATGCGCGCGGGATTTGAGGGGGAGAGAGCGGGATGCTGTTACGTGGCCTGACCTGGCTGGTGCTGTTTCAACTGATCGGCACCGCGATCAATCATTTGCTGGTGCCGGTGCTGCCTGGGCCAATCATCGGCTTGTTGCTGATGCTGGGCTTTCTGGTCTGGCGCGGTGAAGTCGGCGAGCCCCTGAGCCTGGCGGCCGGCAGCCTGTTGCGTTACCTGCCGCTGCTGCTGGTGCCGCCGGCCGTGGGGGTAATGGTGTACGCCAAGGACATTGTGGCGGATTTTTGGGCCATCGTCGGGGCGTTGGTGCTGTCGCTGGTGGTTGCCATGGGCTTTGTCGGCGTGCTGATGCAGCAGATGGTCAAGCGCAAGGAGAAGGACCAATGATCCTCGACTGGCAGGGCGCCTGGACGGCGGTCATTCATCACCCGTTGTTCGGTATCGGTATCACCCTGGGCGCCTATCAGCTGGTGCTGGCGGGGTTCGAGAAAACCCGCTGGATCTTCCTGCAGCCGGTGCTGGTGTCGATGTTGCTGGTGATCGGCGTGCTGCTCACCTGCGGGCTGAGCTACGCCGAATACCGCGAGAGCACCGAGATCATGGGCATCCTGCTGGGGCCTGCGACCGTGGCCCTGGCGGTGCCGCTTTATCTGAACCTGCGACGGATTCGCCAATTGTTCTGGCCGATTTTTACTACGCTGGTGGTAGGCGGGGTATTGGCCACTGGCCTGTGTGTGGCGTTGGGGTGGTGGTTCGGGGCCGAGCACAGGGTGCTGATGACCATGGCACCCAAGTCGGTGACCTCGCCGATTGCCATGCTGGTGGCCGAGCAGATCGGCGGCGTGGCGGCCTTGGCGGCGGTGTTCGTGTTGATCACTGGGGTGGTCGGCGCGATGATCGGCCCAGCGCTCTTGTCACGGCTGGGAGTGCGCAGCCCCGAAGCGCGCGGCATGGCTTTGGGCATGACCGCCCACGCCGTCGGCACTTCGGTGGCCCTGCAGGAAAGCGAAGAATGCGGCGCCTTCGCGGCGCTGGCCATGAGTTTGATGGGCGTGGCCACGGCGGTGTTCCTACCGTTGGCGGTGTCGGTCATTGTTTAACCCAGGTTTAAGGAAACCGTTATGAGTCTGGCGCTATTCCCCCTCAACACTGTGCTGTTCCCGGGCTGCATCCTCGACTTGCAGATATTTGAGGCGCGCTACCTGGACATGATCGGCCGTTGCATGAAAAAGGGCGAAGGCTTTGGTGTGGTGTGCATCCTGGATGGCTCTGAGGTGGGCGCGGCCCCTGACGGCTATGCGCTTGTCGGTTGTGAAGCGCTGATTCGTGACTTCAAGCAGCAGGATAACGGCCTGCTGGGCATTCGCGTCGAAGGTGGCCGTCGATTCCGCGTGCGTGAGGCCGACGTGCAGAAAGACCAATTGCTGGTGGCCCAAGTGCAATGGTTGCAAGAGTTGCCGGACCCGCCGCTGGGCGAAGAGGACGCCGACTTGCTGGCGTTGCTTGAGGCCCTGGCCGAGCACCCGATGGTGGCCTCGCTGGACATGGGCGGCCACGCCGAAGGCCAGCAAGCCCTGGGCAATCAATTGGCCTATCTGTTGCCGTTTACCGAAGCCGACAAGATCGACTTGCTGCAACTGGACGACCCACAGCAACGGCTGGATGCGATCCAGATGTTGCTCGATGAACTGCAGGGCGAGCTGTTCACCTGAGGTTCGGATTTGCCTGACAGCGCTTTCAGACTTTGCTCGGTCGTCTCCACGGTGTCGCCTGCACTATTTTCCGATCACACAACAATGATCGGAGAGAACCATGATTCGGCTGACACCCTCGGAACAAGTGGCGTGGGACGCTTATTTTGTCAGCGTGACCACGCAATTACTCCAGCAGCAAGCCACGCGGGGCGCGGAGTACATTGCCGAGCGCGCCGCCGAAGTGGCTGATGAGATGTTACTGGAGCGCCGCGAACGTTGCGTTGAACGGCGCAGCGCCTCCGTGGACTGGATCGGCCCGGCCAAGGGTCAGTAGGCGTACCTGAGCAGGGCGTGGGGCGTGCCGGTAAAGGCGATAAAACCGAGCACGGCCACCACGGCGGGCAGCAGCAGCCACCAGGCTTTTTGCGACATGGCTGGCAATGGGCTGCGGTACTGGATGGCCGTCAGGCTGAACGCACACACGGTCATCGCCAGCAAGGTGCCGGCCAGGATGTCCGTCGGCCAGTGGGCGCCCAGGTACACCCGTGACAAGGCAATGAACGCCGCCGGAATGCAGCCCAGCAGCATCCAGGTCAGGCGCAGCCGCGTGGGTTGACCGCGACCGGCCAATACCGCGAGCGCCAGGAAGAAGGCAAAGGCACCGGAGGCATGGCCGCTGGGCATGCTGAAGCTGGTCAGCGGGTCGGTGAGGATTTCCGGGCGGCCCCGGGCGAAAAACAGCTTGGTGCCGGTGTTGATCACTGCCGCGCCAGCGAGGGTGGCGCCGACAAACACCGCGTGGCGCCACTGCCGTGCCAACAGCAACAGGCCAGTGAACACCGCGCTGGCGAAAAACATCTTCTTGAACTCGCCCAGTTGGGTGACCCGTACCATCACTTCGTCCAGCCACGGGCTGCGATGTTCCTGCACCAGTGCGCTCAGGCCCTGGTCGAAGTTGTTGAGATGGGGGTAGCCGATAAACAACGCGATCAACAACACCAGGCTGGCGCAACCGATCCACAAGGTGGCGCGCCGATGCCCGCGCCAACTGCTGTTCAAACTCAGCCCCAGCAGCACCGCCAGGCACGCCGCGATAATCGCCGCTTCCGGCCAGAAGCCTTCCGGCAACGGCAGGCGGAACGCGGCGCCGGCAGCCCAGCCCGGCAGCAGATAGGCCACGGTCCAACCCGCTGCGGCAATGATGCTCACAACGGCAAAGCGCGGGAAGGGCATGTCGCACATGCCGGCGACCATGGGCAGCATGGGACGCAATGGGCCGATGAAACGCCCGACCAACAGGCTGGCGATTCCGTACTTGTGGAAGTAGGTTTCTGCGCCGTTCATCCATTCAGGATGCTGGCGCAGGCCGGGCAGGCGCCGGATGTTCTGATGGAAATGGCGGCCCAGGTAATAGGAAACGCCGTCGCCCAATAAACCGCCGAGGAAGCCCAGCAGTAGGGTTTCACTCAAAGGCAGCGCACCGCTGCCAGCCAACGCGGCGATTGCGAACAGCAATACCGTGCCCGGCACGATCAACCCGGCAATCGCCAGGCACTCCACACACGCGACGATAAACACCGCGGCTGCCAGCCATTGTGGGTTGAGGGTCAACCAGCCGGTGATGCTATCGAGCCATTGGCCCATACAATCCACTCCATGCATACAAAACAGAATTTGAGGCGGTGAAATTCAACTGTGGGAGCTGGCTTGCCTGCGATGGCTGCGGCATGGCCAGCATTGAAGTTGCCTGGCCCACTGCTATCGCAGGCAAGCCAGCTCCCACATGGGATGTGTCGCGCGTTAAATCAAAAAATAATCCCGGCCTTCGACCTGCCCCCGACGCATCGGGTTCCGCGTGCAATAAGGCGCATAGCCAGCATCGACGAAGCGGTACATCAAGTGTTCATCGCGCCCACTGGGGATGCCCAGGCGTGTGGTCTGGATAATCTGCGTGGGCACCTGGCCCACGTCTTCGACATACAGCAGTTCCTGATCGAAGCGCTTGGCGTCCCACATCGGCACTTTCAGGCCCAGGGCCTTGCACAGCAGCGTCTGGCCCGCACAGAGTTTCTGCGAGGGGCGTGGGCTGCCATCGGGGTTGGGGTTGTTCAACAGCATCTGCGCCAGGCTCGCCGCGCCGGAAATGTCGTCGACCCAGGGATAGGCCGATTTGATCAGCACGGCATTGCCCGGGCCGTGAGCGCTGAAGTTCAACGAATCACCGCCACGGGCGTAGTACATGTAGATATGGCCACCATCCAGAAACAAAGCCTTACGCTTTTCTGTGTAGCCGAGTGAGGCGTGGCTGCCTTTTTCGGCCACGTAATAGGCTTCGGTTTCAATAATTCGCGCCGAAAGCCAGAGATCGCCCACACGATGACGAATGACTTTTCCGAGTAATTCGCGCGCAAGCAGTTGGGCATCGCGGTCGAAGAAGCTATCGGGCAGGGGGCTGGCGGGAAGTTGGGGCGAAAAATCGGGCATGGCGGTCAAGGGTTGATACGGCTAAATGTGACCGAATCATAACAACTCTCAGCTTAATTACGCCTGAACCTGGGGTTTTTACAGTTCATTTCGACCATCCGCCCCTCACCGCTGTCAGTCGGGCGGCGTCACAGCTATAATCTGCCGCTTTCCTCTTTGCCAAGACTCCCTGACCATGACTGAGTCCGTTCTTGACTACATGACCCGCCTGGGTCGCGCTGCCCGGCAGGCCTCGCGGTTGATCGCCCGTGCGAGCACCGCGCAGAAGAACCGTGCGCTGCTGGCGGCTGCGGATGCTCTGGATGCTTCGCGCTCCGAGCTGACCGCCGCCAACGAACTGGACCTGGCCAATGGGCGCGCCAATGGCCTGGAGCCAGCCCTTTTGGACCGCCTGGCGCTGACCCCGGCACGTATTGACGACATGATCGAAGGCCTGCGTCAGGTGGCCAAGCTGCCTGACCCCATCGGTGAAATTCGCGACATGCGTTACCTGCCGTCCGGCATCCAGGTGGGCAAGATGCGCGTGCCCCTGGGCGTGATCGGCATTATCTATGAGTCGCGCCCGAACGTGACCATCGACGCCGCGAGCCTGTGCCTCAAGTCAGGCAACGCTACCATCCTGCGTGGCGGTTCCGAGGCGATCAACTCCAACCGCGCCATCGCCGCCTGCATCCAGCAGGGCTTGGCCGTGGCCGAGTTGCCAGCCGAAGTGGTGCAAGTGGTGGAAACCACCGACCGTGCCGCCGTGGGCGCGCTGATTACCATGCCGGAATTCGTCGACGTGATTGTGCCTCGTGGTGGCAAGAGCCTGATCGAGCGCGTCAGCCGCGATGCCAAGGTGCCAGTTATCAAGCACCTAGACGGCGTCTGCCATGTGTTCATCGACATCGCCGCCGATCTCGACAAGGCGATCCGCATTGCCGACAACGCCAAGACTCACCGCTACGCGCCGTGCAACACTATGGAAACCCTGCTGGTGCACGTCGGCATTGCCGAGCGCGTGCTGCCGCCGCTGGCCTCCATCTACCGTGACAAGTCGGTAGAACTGCGCGGTTGCGAGCGCACCCGTGCGCTGCTGGGCGCGGACGTCATCGAGGCGACCGAGCAGGATTGGTACACCGAGTACACGGCCCCGATCCTGTCGATCCGCATCGTCGACGACCTGGATCAGGCCATCGAACACATCAATACCTATGGCTCCAAGCACACCGACGCCATCGTTTCCGAGCATTTCAGCGATGCCCGGCGTTTCCTCAACGAAGTGGATTCCGCTTCGGTGATGGTCAACGCCTCGACGCGTTTTGCCGACGGCTTCGAGTACGGCCTGGGGGCGGAGATCGGTATTTCCACCGACAAGCTCCACGCACGCGGCCCGGTGGGCCTCGAAGGGCTGACCAGCGAGAAGTACGTGGTGTTTGGCGACGGTCATGTGCGCACTTGATGACTAAACGCATCGGGCTGCTCGGCGGTACTTTCGACCCCGTGCACATCGGCCATTTGCGCAGTGCCCTGGAAGTTGCGGATGCCCTTGCGCTGGATGAGCTGCGCCTGCTGCCCAATTTTCGGCCGCCCCATCGCGACACGCCGCAGGTGGCCGCAGAACAACGCCTGGAAATGGTGCGTGTTGCCGTAGAAGGTATATCGCCGCTGGTGGTGGACGATCGCGAACTCAAGCGCGATAAACCGTCCTACACTATCGACACCCTGGAGCTGATGCGCGCCGAATTGGCCGCAGATGACCCACTGTTTCTGCTTTTGGGCTGGGACGCATTTTGCGGCCTGCCCTCTTGGCACCGCTGGGAGGAACTCCTCCAGCATTGCCACATCCTGGTTTTGCAACGCCCGGATGCCGACAGCGAACCGCCGGATGCCTTGCGCAACCTGCTGGCCGCGCGGTCGGTAAGTGACCCCTTGGCCCTGACCGGGCCGAACGGGAATATTGCATTCGTCTGGCAGACCCCGCTTGCGGTGTCCGCCACCCAGATCCGTCAACTGCTGGCCAGCGGGAAGTCGGTACGTTTCCTGGTGCCTGACGCGGTCCTGGCCTACATCGATGCGCACGGGCTTTACCGTGCGTCGAACTGAAAAGGCGCGCTTGAACGCACGAACCGTGCAGCAAGCGCCCGAACATACGAGCAAAACGAGTTTTATATGACGAACAAAGACGTAAGCAAAGTTAAGCGCAAAGGCACCTTCAAAAGCGCGCCGCTGCCGGTTGAAGCCCATGTTGGCCCGGAACTGGCTGGCGAAGAGCTGGTGAAAGTCGCCGTGGCTGCCCTGGAAGACGTTAAAGCCCAGGACATCCAGGTGCTGGACGTGCGCGACAAGCAGAGCATCACCGACTTCATGATCATCGCCACCGGTACCTCCAACCGCCAGATCGGCGCGATGCTGGACAAGGTTCGCGAAGCCGTCAAAGCCCAGGGCGTCAAGCCACTGGGTGAAGAAGGCAAGGGCGACAGCGACTGGGTGCTGCTGGACATGGACGATGTGATCGTTCACATGATGACCTCCAACGCTCGCCAGTTCTACGACCTGGAGCGTCTGTGGAAAGGCGCCGAGCAGAGCCGTGCTGCCGATGGCAAGCACCACAGCCCGGAAGTGGGCCACGCGCACTTCGACAAGCTCAACAAAGACCAGGAATAAGGAACGGCTGTGCGCCTGCGTCTGATCGCTGTCGGTTCACGCATGCCCAAGTGGGTGGAAGAAGGCTGGCACGAATATGCCAAGCGTCTGCCCGCTGAGCTGTCGCTTGAGCTGGTGGAAATACCGCTCAATACCCGGGGCAAGAACGCCGACGTGGCGCGCTTTATCCGTCAGGAAGGCGAAGCCATGCTGGCCAAGGTCGGCCCCAATGAGCGCATCGTCACCCTTGAAGTGCACGGCAAGCCCTGGAGCACCGAACAACTGGCGGTGGAGCTGGATCGCTGGCGCCTGGATTCGCGCACGGTCAATTTCATGGTCGGCGGCCCGGAAGGGCTGGCGCCAGAAGTCTGTGCGCGGGCCGATCAGCGCTGGTCGCTGTCGGCGCTGACGTTGCCGCACCCGTTGGTAAGGATTCTGATCGGTGAACAGCTGTATCGCGCCTGGACAGTCCTGTCCGGGCACCCTTACCACAAATAGTCTGCGCCGCCCCCGATGACCCAGCCGATCCGCATCAAGGACCACGAGAAAGACGCACGTCTGGTACGCGCGCGGGTGGTGTTCGGTGCTGTCTTGGTGGTGGTGCTGATGTGCGTGCTGATTGCGCGGCTGTATTTCCTCCAGGTGATCCAGTACGACTATCACTCCACGCTGTCGGAAAACAACCGGGTGCATGTGCAGCCGATTCCCCCGACCCGTGGGCTGATTTTCGACCGCAATGGCGTAGTGGTTGCCGATAACCGGCCCAGCTTCAGCCTGAGCATGACCCGTGAACGCTCCGGCGATTGGAAGCAGGTCCTCGATGTCATCGTCGAGGTGCTGCAACTGACGCCGGAAGACCGGGCCGTCTTCGAGAAGCGCATGCGGCAGGGGCGCCGGCCGTTCGAGCCGGTGCCTATTCTGTTCGAGCTGACCGAAGAGCAGATCGCCCGGATTGCGGTGAACCAGTTCCGCCTGCCGGGTGTGGAAGTGGTGGCGCAGTTGGTGCGGCATTACCCGCAAGGGCCGCACTTTGCCCACTCCGTTGGCTACATGGGGCGGATCAACGAGAAAGAGCTGAAAACCCTCGACCCGATCAACTACAGCGGCACCCACCATATCGGCAAAACCGGCATCGAGCGTTTCTACGAGGCCGAGTTGCATGGCCAGGTAGGTAACGAGGAAGTCGAGACCAATGCGCGTGGCCGCGTATTGCGCGTGCTCAAGCGCACCGATCCGGTACCGGGCAAGGACATTGTCCTGAGCCTGGACATCAAGTTGCAGGAAGCTGCCGAGATGGCCTTGGGCGGTCGGCGAGGTGCCGTAGTGGCGCTGGACCCGAAGACTGGCGAAGTGCTGGCGATGGTCAGCCAGCCCAGCTTCGACCCCAACCCGTTTGTGACTGGCATCAGCTTCAAGGCCTACGCCGAGCTGCGTGACTCCATCGACCGGCCACTGTTCAACCGTGTGTTGCGCGGCCTGTACCCCCCGGGCTCGACCATCAAGCCGGCGGTGGCGATTGCCGGCCTGGATGCTGGTGTGGTCACGGCCTCAAGCCGGGTGTACGACCCTGGCTACTACATGCTGCCCAACTACGACCACAAGTACCGTAACTGGAACCGCTCCGGTGACGGCTATGTCGATTTGGACACCGCGATCATGCGCTCCAACGACACCTATTTTTACGACCTGGCCCACAAGCTGGGGATTGATCGGCTATCTGCCTACATGGGCAAGTTCGGCCTCGGTCAGAAAGTCTCCTTGGACATGTTCGAAGAATCCCCTGGCCTGATGCCATCGCGGGAGTGGAAGCGTGCGACCCGCCGCCAGGCGTGGTTCCCTGGCGAAACCCTGATCCTGGGTATCGGCCAGGGCTATATGCAAGCCACTCCGCTGCAACTGGCCCAGGCCACGGCGCTGGTGGCGAACAAAGGCGTGTGGAACCGACCGCATCTGGCCAGGACCATCGAAGGCGAAAAGCCGGTGGACGACAACCCGATTCCGGACATCGTGCTGCGTGACCCGTCCGACTGGACCAAGGTCAACCACGGCATGCAGCAGGTGATGCACGGCGCTCGCGGCACCGCGCGCAAGGCGGCGGTCGGCGCGCAGTACCGCATTGCCGGCAAGAGTGGTACGGCCCAGGTGGTCGCAATCAAGCAGGGCGAAAAGTATGACCGCTCCAAGGTGCAGGAGCGCCACCGCGACCACGCCTTGTTTGTCGGCTTTGCGCCGGCGGAAGACCCGAAAATCGTGGTGGCAGTGATGGTCGAGAACGGCGAGTCCGGCTCCGGCGTCGCGGCCCCAGTGGTACGCCAGGTGATGGACGCCTGGCTGCTGGCCGACGATGGCCGGCTCAAGCCCGAGTATGGCGGCCCCCCTTCAAGCCCCGAGGTTACGGCCCGTGAAGAGTAATTTTGACCGCATCCTCTCCAGTGAAGATGTGATGCGTCGCCGTGCGACGTTGCTGCAACGCATGCACATTGATGGCCCCTTGCTGATCCTGCTGCTGACCCTGGCGGCCGGCAGCCTTTTTGTACTGTATTCGGCCAGCGGCAAGAACTGGGACTTGCTGATCAAGCAGGCGTCCTCGTTTGGCCTGGGCCTGCTGTCGATGGTGGTGATCGCCCAGTTGGAGCCGCGCTTCATGGCACGCTGGGTGCCCTTGGGCTATGTCGCCGGCGTGTTGCTGCTGGTGGTGGTGGACGTCATGGGCCACAACGCCATGGGGGCCACACGCTGGATCAACATCCCCGGGGTGATTCGCTTCCAGCCGTCGGAATTCATGAAGATCCTGATGCCGGCCACTATTGCCTGGTACCTGTCCAAGCGCACCTTGCCGCCGCAGCTCAAGCACGTGGCGATCAGCCTGATCCTGATTGGCGTGCCCTTTGTGCTGATCGTGCGCCAGCCGGACCTTGGCACCTCGTTGCTGATCCTCGCCGGTGGCGCGTTCGTACTGTTCATGGGCGGATTGCGCTGGCGCTGGATCCTCAGCGTGCTGGCCGCCGCCGTGCCCGTGGCGGTGGCCATGTGGTTCTTCTTTATGCACGACTACCAGAAGCAACGGATCCTGACGTTCCTCGACCCGGAGAGCGACCCGCTGGGCACCGGCTGGAACATCATCCAATCCAAGGCGGCCATCGGTTCCGGCGGGGTATTTGGCAAGGGGTGGTTGCTGGGCACCCAGTCTCACCTGGACTTCTTGCCCGAGAGCCATACCGACTTCATCATCGCGGTGATGGGCGAAGAGTTCGGCCTGGTGGGCATTTGCGCATTGTTGCTGATCTATCTGCTGTTGATTGGTCGCGGCCTGGTGATCACGGCCCAGGCGCAGACGCTGTTCGGCAAATTGCTCGCCGGCAGCCTGACCATGACTTTTTTTGTTTACGTTTTCGTCAACATCGGTATGGTCAGTGGCCTGCTGCCGGTGGTTGGGGTGCCGTTGCCATTCATTAGCTACGGCGGAACTTCGCTGGTGACATTGCTGTCAGCGTTTGGGGTTTTGATGTCGATTCATACGCATCGCAAGTGGATCGCACAGGTTTGAATAAGGTGAAGATGTCAATGCAAGTAATGCGCGGCTGGGCGACTCGGCATGCGACCTGGATGGGCCTGATCGGGCTGCTGGGGGCAACGCAAGAGGCGCAGGCCGGTGACTACGATGGCTCTCCCCAGGTTGCCGAATTTGTCGGTGAGCTGACCCGCGACTACGGTTTTGCCGGTGAGCAACTGATGGGCGTGTTCCGCGAAGCCCAGAAAAAGCAGGCGATCCTCGACGCCATTTCCCGGCCCGCCGAACGCGTCAAGCAGTGGAAGGACTATCGCCCGATGTTCCTCACTGATGCACGCATCGCCCGCGGCGTGGATTTCTGGCGCCAGCACGAGGCGGTACTGGCCCGCGCCGAGCAAGAATACGGCGTGCCGGCGCAGGTGATCGTCTCGATCATCGGCATCGAAACCTTTTACGGGCGCAATACCGGCAGCTACCGGGTGATCGACGCCTTGTCGACCCTGGGCTTCGATTACCCGCCCCGTGCCGAATTCTTCCGCAAGGAACTGCGCGAATTCCTGTTGCTGGCCCGCGAAGAGCAGGTCGACCCGCTGAGCCTCAAGGGCTCCTACGCCGGGGCGATGGGCTTGCCGCAGTTCATGCCGAGCAGCTTTCGGGCCTACGCGGTGGATTTCGACGGTGACGGGCACATCAATATCTGGAGCAACCCCGACGATGCCATCGGCAGCGTGGCCAGCTACTTCAAGCGCCACGGCTGGGTGGGCGGCGAGCCGGTGGTTATCCGCGCCGATGTCGCGGGCGAGCACGCCGACGAGGGCCTGACCCAAGGTATCGAACCGGTCAAGACCGTCGGGGAGTTGCGAGCGCTGGGCTGGTCGAGTCAGAATGCGCCACGCGACGACATGCCGGTGACGGCATTCCGCCTGGAAGGCGCAAATGGCCCTGAATACTGGATGGGCCTGAAGAATTTCTACGCAATCACGCGTTATAACCGCAGTGTGATGTACGCCATGGCCGTGCATCAGCTGTCAGATGAGCTGGTTCAAGCACGGGGCAACAAGTAATGCGGGTATCGCCGTTCAAAAAACCGCTCAAGCTGGTGGCGTTCGCCGCGTTGTCCTTGTTGGTAGCCAGTTGCTCCACCACGCCTAACCGTGCGCCGGCCAAGAAGGCCGGCGGCGCGGTCGTGCGCGCCCAGCCGGGCCTGGACATCAACCGCGCGCACAAAGACGGCGCGCCGTGGTGGGATGTGGATGTGTCGAAAATCCCGGACGCCACGCCGACCCTGCACACCGGCCCCTACAAGGCCAACCCCTATACCGTGCTGGGCAAGAATTACTTCCCGCTGCAGGAGTCCAAGACTTACGTGCAGTCGGGCACCGCGTCCTGGTACGGCACCAAGTTCCATGGCCAGAACACCGCCAACGGCGAAGTGTATGACCTGTATGGCATGAGCGCGGCCCACAAGACCCTGCCGCTGCCCAGCTATGTTCGCGTCACCAACCTGGACAACAACCGCACGGTGATCCTGCGGGTCAATGACCGCGGGCCGTTCTATTCGGACCGGATCATCGACCTGTCCTACGCCGCCGCCAAGAAGCTTGGCTACGCCGAAACCGGCACCGCCCGGGTGAAAGTCGAAGGCATCGACCCGGCGCAGTACTGGGCCCAGCGCGGCAAGCCGGCGCCGTTGATGCTCAACGAACCGGCTACCCCGCAACCGCAAGTGACGGCCTCGACCGGCAAGATCGAGCAGTGGACGCCGCCGCCGGCGCAACATGCTCCGGATACCGTCGTCGTCCCTCACGCGGCACCGGGCGCCTCGATGGCGGGCGGGCAATACCTGCAGGTCGGCGCTTTCGCCAACCCGGATGCGGCAGAACTGTTAAGGTCCAAGCTCAGCGGTATGGTCAGCGCGCCAGTCTTCATCAGCTCCATCGTGCGTAACCAGCAAACGTTGCACCGTGTGCGCATGGGCCCGATCGGCTCGCCGAGCGAAGTGGCGCAAGTGCAGAACAGCGTACGCCTGGCCAACCTTGGGCAACCTAGCGTGGTCACCGCAGAATAAGTAACGCATTGATGGCTCGGGGGCGTCTGCGTGCCCGAGCCCTGGTTGTTGGCTCGTTGAACAATAAAAACCCAGGGGCAAGGGGTGAGCGGGCAACCGAACACGTGACAGTCTGGAAGCGGGCTGTCTGAATAGTTTTGCCCGCGAGGGCAAGTTTCCATAAGCAATTTCGAGAGACGGATGAACATCACCACCTTAGCCAAACGCACGTGCCTGCTTATCTCGCTGATCATCACCCCGGCCGCCTGGGCGGTTGAAATGGTGCCGGCCTCCCCGCAACTGGCTGCCAAGTCGTGGGTCCTCATGGACGCCGCCAGTGGCAACGTGCTGGTCGAAAACGGCGGTGATGTACGCCTGCCGCCTGCCAGCCTGACCAAGCTGATGACCGCCTACATCGCGACCCTGGAAATCCGTCGCGGCCAGATCGGCGAAAACGACCCGGTTACTGTCAGCGAAAACGCCTGGCGTACCGGTGGTTCGCGGATGTTCATCAAGGTGGGTTCGCAAGTGACCGTGAGCGACCTGCTGCACGGCATCATCATCCAGTCCGGTAACGACGCCAGCGTCGCCCTGGCCGAGCACATCGCCGGCAGCGAAGACGCCTTCGCCGACATGATGAACAAAACCGCCGGTGAGTTGGGCATGACCAACAGCCACTTCATGAACCCGACCGGCCTGCCGAACCCGGAGCACTACTCGTCGGCTCATGACATGGCGATCCTGGCGCGCGCCATCATCCGCGTTGACCCGGTGCACTACGCGATCTACTCCCAGAAGGAATTCTTCTGGAACAACATCAAGCAGCCTAACCGCAACCTGTTGCTGTGGCGCGACAAGACCGTCGATGGCCTGAAGACCGGCCACACCGACGAAGCCGGCTACTGCATGGTGTCGTCCGCCGTACGTGATGGCCAGCGCCTGATCGCCGTAGTATTCGGCACCAACAGCGAGCAGGCCCGTGCGGCCGAGACGCAAAAACTGCTGACTTACGGCTTCCGCTTCTTCGAAACCCAGACCTTCTACCAGAAGGGTGCTGAACTGGCGACCGCGCCGGTGTGGAAGGGCTCGACTTCGCAAGTCAAGGCCGGCCTGGCCGACGACCTGACCCTGACCATGCCTAAAGGCCAGCTGAAAAAGCTCGCCGCCAGCATGACCCTGAACCCGCAATTGGTTGCGCCAATCGCCAAGGGTGATGTGATCGGTAAGGTCGAAGTGAAGCTGGACGACAAGGTGGTGCACAGCGCCGACCTGATCGCGCTGGACGCTGTCGAGGAAGGTGGTATCTTCCGCCGCGTATGGGATAGCATCCGTCTATTCTTCTACGGCTTGTTCAACTGATTGTGTGCACCTGCAAAGCCCCGCGTTGATCCAACGCGGGGCTTTGCCCGTCGCCACGGCTTAGCGCTTACGAGGCTGTTCTGCCATGACCGATAAAGAAGTAAAAGCGCCAAAAATTGAATTCCCTGTGACGGATTATCCTATCAAGGTAATCAGCGACACCGGTGTGGGCCGCAAGGACACGATTCTTGAGATCGTGCGTAAACATGCGACGATCAACGATAACCGGGTGGATGAGCGCTCCAGCACCACCGGTAAGTACACGACTATCCAGTTGCACATCGTTGCGACCGATCAAGACCAGCTCTACAACATCAACAGCGAACTGCGAGCCACCGGCTTCGTGCATATGGTGCTGTGATGTCGCAAGTCCTGGGCTTTCGCGAGCTCGGCCGGATGGCATACGAGCCGGTCTGGCATGCCATGCAGCGCTTTACCAATGAGCGCGGCACCTCGGCCCCGGATGAAATCTGGCTGGTGGAACACCCGCCGGTCTTCACCCAGGGTCAGGCCGGCAAGGCCGAGCACTTGCTGCTTCCGGGTGATATTCCGGTGGTGCAGGTCGACCGAGGGGGGCAAGTGACTTACCATGGGCCCGGTCAACTGGTGGCTTACCTGCTACTGGACGTGCGCAAGTTGGGGTTTGGCGTGCGCGAACTGGTCAGCCGCATGGAAACGTGCCTGATCGAGCTATTGGCCAGTTACGGCGTGACCGCCGTGGCCAAGCCCGATGCACCGGGTGTGTACGTGGATGGCGCGAAAATCGCCTCCCTGGGGCTGCGCATTCGCCACGGTTGTTCCTTTCATGGCCTGGCCTTGAATGTGGACATGGACCTGGCGCCGTTCCGGCGCATCAACCCGTGCGGTTACGCCGGGCTTGCGATGACCCAGTTGAGTGAGCATGCAACATCCATAGAATTTGCCGAGGTAAGTGCCCGGCTGCGCGCGCAGCTCGTCAAACACCTCGACTATGCAGAGCAGACGACCCTGACGGGCGGAATCGATTGATATGACTACTGATGTTGTGCAAACCATGATCCCGACGCTGGACATCACTGAGCGTCCAGCCCCGGCCCCGCGTGCCAAGGTGGAAGCCGGCGTCAAGCTGCGCGGCGCCGAGAAGGTTGCACGCATCCCGGTCAAGATCATCCCGACCACCGAACTGCCGAAGAAACCTGACTGGATTCGCGTGCGCATCCCGGTTTCGCCGGAAGTCGACCGTATCAAGTCGCTGCTGCGCAAACACAAGTTGCACAGCGTATGCGAAGAAGCCTCCTGCCCGAACCTGGGCGAGTGCTTCTCTGGCGGCACCGCCACGTTCATGATCATGGGTGACATCTGCACCCGTCGTTGCCCGTTCTGCGACGTCGGCCACGGCCGTCCGAAGCCGTTGGACGTCAACGAGCCAGAAAGCCTGGCCATCGCCATCGCCGACCTGAAGCTCAAGTATGTGGTGATCACCTCGGTAGACCGCGACGACCTGCGTGACGGTGGTGCCCAGCACTTTGCCGACTGCATCCGCGAGATCCGCAAGCTGTCGCCCAACGTGATGCTCGAAACCCTGGTGCCGGACTACCGTGGCCGTATGGACGTCGCCCTGGACATCACCGCTGCCGAGCCGCCGGATGTGTTCAACCACAACCTGGAAACCGTGCCGCGCCTGTACAAGGCGGCGCGCCCGGGTTCGGACTACCAGTGGTCGCTGACCCTGCTGCAGAAATTCAAGCAGATGATGCCGCACATCCCGACCAAGTCCGGCTTGATGCTGGGCCTGGGTGAGACCGACGAAGAAGTCATCGAAGTCATGAAGCGCATGCGCGAACACGACATCGACATGCTGACCCTGGGCCAGTACCTGCAACCGTCCCGCAGCCACTTGCCGGTGCAGCGCTTCGTGCACCCGGACACCTTCGCCTGGTTCGCCGAGGAAGGCTACAAGATGGGCTTCAAGAACGTGGCCTCGGGCCCGTTGGTGCGGTCTTCGTACCACGCCGACGAGCAGGCCAAGCTGGTCAAGGCGAGCCTGGTTTCGTAAGCCGCTCCAGAATCAATGTGAAATGCGGGCTTGTGTGGGAGCTGGCTTGCCTGCGATAGCATCACCTCGGTGTCACTGATACACCGAGGCGCTTGCATCGCAGGCAAGCCAGCTCCCACATTTCGTTCTGCGTCATATAGGGAGAACCATGGATGACCGCCGCCGTACCTGCACTGCGCCCCGAAGGCACCCTCGGCCTGATCGCCCCCGCCGGCCCCGCCGAGCTGGATGTTGAAAAAGCCCGGCAATGGATGCGTGCCCGTGGCTACGACCTGCACATTTTCCCTGGTGTGCACGAGCGCGACGGCTACCTGGCCGGTAGCGATGAAGTGCGCGTGCGTGATTTGCATGCCGCCTTCGCCAACCCCGATATCGATGCCATCCTTTGCCTGCGTGGCGGTTACGGCACGCCCCGTTTGCTCGACGCCCTAGACTTCGACCTGCTGCGCGCCAACCCGAAGCCGTTCGTGGGCTACAGCGATATCACCGCCTTGCATCTGGCCATCAACCGCTATGCGGGCTTTGTGACGTTCCATGGCCCGATGCTCAACGCCGACCTGCTCGGCGGCAAACAGCCACCCACCGAATCCTCCTTGTTCAGCCTGCTGCGTGGCCAGCGGGGCGCCGGCAGTGTGCTGCCGCACCCGATGGCCTACCCGTTGACCACAATCGAGCCAGGTGTGGCCTGTGGGCGCTTGCTGGGGGGTAACTTGTCGATGATCGCCGCAGTCATGGGCACGCCTTACGAAATAGACGCTGACGGCATCATCCTGTTTATCGAAGACGTCAACGAACCGCTCTATCGCATTGACCGTCTGCTGACCCACCTGCGCCTGGCTGGCAAGCTGGCCCAGGTCGCCGGTGTGCTGGTAGGGGATGTGGCTGGTGTGGATAGCGGGGCGTTGGCACGTCTGCTGAAGCAGTCCTTTGAGCCGCTGTGCATTCCAGTGCTGGCAGGCTGGCGCAGTGGGCATTGCGACCCGAACCTGACATTGCCGATGGGCGCCTTGGTGCGCCTGGATGCGGGGGAGCAGCGTGTGGTGTTGGAGCAGGATGTAGTGTTCAAGGCCTGATCGTTCCCACGCTCTGCGTGGGAATGCCTCCAGTGACGCTCTGCGTCACCCTCTTCAGCCGCCGACGCGGAGCGTCCAAGGCAGCGCTCCCACGCAGAGCGTGGGAGCGATCACTTCAGCGGTTCTGCAGCGACTCCAGCAACTTCACCGTCGGATACCCATCCGCCGGCCAGCCCAACGCCTGCTGCGCAGCCCGAATCGCCTTGCGCGTGTTAGCGCCAATAATCCCGTCGGCATTACCCGCGTCATACCCCTTGGCGCTGAGCGCCGTCTGCAGGTCAATGCGTTGCGAACGGCTCAGCGGCAGCTCATCCTTTGGCCAACTGCCCCGAATCACACCGCCGCCGCCAAATCGCTCCGACAGCAAACCAACCGCCAGTGCATAGGACGACGAATTGTTGTACTTGAGGATCGCGCGGAAGTTATCCAGCACCAGGAACGCCGGGCCACGGTAGCCGGCCGGCAGCAGCAGGGCGGCGGACAGCTGGTCGACATTGGCCGGCAGGCTCACGCCAGGCGGCAGTTGGATCCCCAGTTGCAGCCATTGCGCCACGGTCTTGCGCACGCCGCCATCGGCCAGGCTGTAGTCGAAGCCCGACGGCAGCGGCTGTACTTCAACGCCCCACGGCTGGCCTTTCTGCCAACCGGAGCTTTGCAGGTAATGCGCGGTGGAGGCGAGGGCGTCGGACGGGCTGTTCCAGATATCGCGGCGACCGTCACCGTCGAAGTCCACGGCATGGGTGTTGTAGGTGGTCGGGATGAACTGGGTCTGGCCCATCGCCCCGGCCCAGGAACCTTTCATCTGGTCGGCCTGAATATCGCCATGCTGGATGATCTGCAGCGCGGCCAGCAACTGCGCTTGCGCAAAGGCCGGACGACGTCCTTCATAGGCGAGGGTGGCCAAGGAGCGGATCACCGAGTTATTGCCCTGGAAAGCGCCGAAGTTGCTCTCCATGCCCCACACCGAGACCAGCGCCTGGCGGTCGACGCCATAGCGTTGCTCGATGCTTTGCAGAATATCGGCGTACTTGACCAGCAGTGCCTGGCCATTGCGCACGCGCACCGGCGACAGTGCTCCGTCGAGGTATTCCCACACTGGGCGGGAAAATTCCGGTTGGCTGCGGTCGGCGCGAATCACCGCCATATCAGGTGTGACGCCGGCAAAAGCGTTATCGAACACGGCCGCAGTGATCCCGGCCTGCAGCGCTTGCGCACGGAAGCCAGCTTGCCATTCGGCAAAGGTCTGGGTCGGCTGGATATCGAGATTGTCCACCGCCAACGGGGCCACCACGGCAGGCGCGATAGCCGGGGCCGTCTGGAGCTTGGGCAGGGGTTGAGCGTCCGCAGCGGTAGGTTTTTCGGCGCAGGCGACAAGCAGAATGAGGCTGGAGGCAGCGATCAATTGGCGCAGGTGCCAATGACGAGAAAGACGAGAGGGCATGCACAGGTCCAGGGGTTACAAATCAGGTACAGACCTTATCATGCCAGAGGGGCGCTTGCCTTCAGGCAGCCAGAAAGTAAGAAGCCTCCCAGCTATTAGACTGGAAGGCTTCGCGGCGGTAGCTGCCTTTGCCTTTGCCGGCGCGTTCCTGGCGGCTGCGGAACAAGGGCTGGGCGATGATGGATTTGGCCTTGTTGGGGCCATGCTTGGATGGCTTTTTGCTCATGGTGGATTCTCTCGCTTGAGGGTGGAATGCAGCGGTGCAAATCATCTGCCGAAGTGGGCCGGCTGTAAAGCCCGTCGATAGGTGGGAAATGTCGCAAATAAGCAGTGGGCAGAGTCAATGTGGGAGCTGGCTTGCCTGCGATGGCGGTGGGTCAGTTGGCACAAAGGGCACTGATACACCGCCATCGCAGGCAAGCCAGCTCCCACAGGGTTTTGTGCTGTTGTACAGAAGGGTTTATTCGGCAGGCAACGCCAGGCGCTGGCCAGCCATCAACAGCGACAAGCGGCTCAGGCTCATCCACGGCGAGCCGGCCGCCTGGCCTTTGATCTGTGCGTCGATGCGCTGCGCTTCCAGTAACAGTTGCGCCCAGCGTTGCGCCGAGTGCCGTTGCAGGGCTTTGCTCATCAGGGGTTTGCGTTTGTCCCACACCGGCGGCCTGGCCTGGCTGAAGCATTTGTCCAGCGGTGTGCCTTGGCTGTATTGCAGGGCAATGTTCGCCAGCACCCGCAGCTCCCGAGCCAGTGCCCACAGAATCACCGGCGGTTCCACTCCTTCGCCACGCAGGCCTTCGAGCATGCGCAGGGCGTGGGCGGGCTCGCCGTTGAGGATGGCGTCCACCAGGCCGAACACATCAAAGCGTGCGCTATCGGCCACTGCGCCTTGCACGGTTTCGACGGTGATCTGCCCGTCTTCAGCCATCAACTTGAGCTTTTCGATCTCCTGGGCGGCGGCAAGCAGGTTGCCCTCGACCCGAGCGGCGATCAGTTCCACGGCATCCTGTGTCGCCGCCAGCCCTGATTGCGACAGGCGCTGACGAATCCACTGCGGCAACTGGTTGCTGTCCACCGGCCAGATCTGGATGAACTGAGTCTGTGGACCTTCAACCAGGGCCTTGCCCCACTTGGTTTTCTGCGCGCTGCCGTCAAGCTTGGGCAGGCTGACCAGCAGCACGGTGTCTTCGGCGGGGCGCGAGCAGTATTCCATCAGGGCCGCCGCGCCTTTATCGCCCGGCTTGCCCGAGGGCAGGCGCAGTTCCAGCAGGCGTTTTTCGGCAAACAGCGACATGCTCGCGCCAGCTTGCAGCAGCGTGCCCCAGTCGAAACTGGCGTCAGCACTGAACACCTGGCGTTCATCGAAACCTTGCTGGCGTGCGGCGGTGCGGATAGCGTCGGCCGCTTCCTGGCACAGTAGCGGGTCGTCGCCGCTGACGATGTACACAGGCGCAAGGCCACCTTGCAGGTGTTTGGCGAGTTGGGCGGGGGCAAGTTTCATAGGCAGGGCGAACGGGGCGCCAGGGGCGCCCCGTCTGGCTTACTCGACAGGGACTTCAACAGGCGACTGTTTCGGCGTGTTGTCTTCATATTCCTGCGCGGCTTTCAGGGCGTCGGCATCAGCCTTGGCCTTGTTGTCGGCCACTTGCTGCAGCTCAGCCAGTTTTTCCGGAGTGAGCATTTGCAGGCGAGTCATCATGCGCTGGATCAGCTCACGACGCATTTCCTTGCGCACCTGGATGGTCTCGGAGTCCGAACCCACCAGGTTGTTGCCATCGTGGCTCACCACTTTCTGCACCTGGATCTTGTCACCCATCAACGGCAACTGATCACGGCCTTGTATTTCGAACATCAGCGCAGTGTTCAACTCGACGTCGGACGCACGGCCAGCACTGGCGTAGCTGATATTGCGCTGGGTTTCGCGCTCATCCGTCAGGATCAGTTTGTAGGTGGCGCCGTTGTACACGTGCACACCGCTGTTTTCCAGGGTCTGGCGCAGCTGGGTGACGGTTTCGCCGTAGGCGTTGCGGGCGCTGACGTCGAGTTCCTTGAGCGACAGCTCATTGGTGCCGGTACCGCGCAGCTGGAAGCCGCAAGCGCTCAACAGCACGGCAAGGCCCATAACCAGCAGATTGCGTTTGATCATTTTGTTGCTCCCCTTGAAACCAGGTGGGCCTTCTCGGGCCCTAAAGGTTTAGTTCGGCGTGGGGCCCAAGCCCCGCGCCTGATCCGATTTAGCTGGCGACGATATTGACCAGTTTGCCAGGCACCACGATCACCTTGCGGATGGTCAGGCCTTCGGTAAAGCGCAGCACGTTCTCATTGATACGTGCAGCTGCTTCAACCTCTTCACGGCTGGCGCTGGCCGGCATGTCGATCTGGCCACGCAGTTTACCGTTAACCTGGATGACCAGTTGCAGCGTGTCCTGTACCAGGGCGCTGTCATCCTGCACCGGCCAGGCGGCATCGATGACGGCACCGCTGTGGCCCAGACGGCTCCACAGTTCATGGCTGATATGCGGCGTGATCGGCGCGAGCAACAGGGTAACTGTTTCCAGGCCTTCCTGGATCAGCGCACGGTCTTGCTCGGTCGCCTGCGAGGCTTTTTCCAGCACGTTCATCAGCGTCATCACCTGGGCGATGGCGGTGTTGAACTTGTGGTTCTGCCCGACGTCCTGGCTGGCCTGGCGGATAGCCAGGTGGATGCTGCGGCGCACGGCTTTCTGCTCGTCGTTCAAGGCGCCGAGGTCCAGCTTGCCCGGCAGGCCCTGGCTGACGTGGGCGTGGGCCAGGCGCCAGACGCGCTTGAGGAAACGGTGCGAACCTTCAACGCCAGAGTCGGACCATTCGGCGCTCATGTCAGGCGGCGAGGCAAACATCATGAACAGGCGGCAGGTGTCGGCGCCGAACTGATCGATCATCGACTGTGGGTCGACGCCGTTGTTCTTGGACTTGGCCATCTTCTCGGTGCCACCGATTTCCACCGGCAGGCCGTCGGCCTTCAATTTGGCGCTGATGACCTTGGCCTTGCTGTCACGCTCAAGCTCGACATCCGCCGGGTTGAACCAGGTGTAGGCGCCATTGGCTTCGCGACGATAGTAAGTGTCGGCGATCACCATGCCCTGGGTCAGCAGGTTCTTGAACGGCTCATCGGAGCTCACCAGGCCTTCGTCACGCATCAGCTTATGGAAGAAGCGCGCATACAGCAGGTGGAGGATGGCGTGTTCGATGCCACCGATGTACTGATCCACCGGCAACCAATGGTCGGCTGCGGATTTCTCCACCAGGCCGCCTTCATAGTGCGGCGAGGCATAACGAGCGTAGTACCACGAGGACTCGACGAAGGTGTCCATGGTGTCGGTTTCACGCTTGGCCGGTGCGCCGCACTTAGGGCAGCTGCACTCGTAGAACTCAGGCATGCGTGCCAACGGCGAGCCAGCGCCATCCGGCACCACGTCTTCTGGCAACACGACCGGCAGTTGGTCTTCCGGTACCGGCACGTCGCCGCAGGTTTGGCAGTGGATGATCGGGATCGGGCAGCCCCAGTAGCGCTGGCGGCTGATGCCCCAGTCGCGCAGGCGGAACTGGGTGCGCGAGGCACCGAGGTTTTTCTGGATCAGGGCCACTTCCATGGCATCGAAGGCGCCCTGGAAGTCCAGGCCGTCGAATTCGCCGGAGTTGATCAGCGTGCCGTGCTCGCCGTAGGCGTCTTGCCACGGAGCGGGGTTGGTGTCGCCCGAGCTGGTGCGCACGACCGACTTGATCGGCAGGCTGTACTTGGTAGCGAATTCGAAATCGCGCTCGTCGTGGGCCGGCACGGCCATGACGGCGCCATCGCCGTAGTGCATCAATACGTAGTTGGCGACCCAAACCGGCAGTTTCTCGCCGGTCAGCGGGTGCTCGACGAACAGGCCGGTTGGCAGGCCTTTTTTCTCCTGGGTGGCGACGTCGGCTTCGGCCACGCTGCCGCCTTTGCATTCAGCGATGAACGCCTGCAGCTCAGGGTTGTTCTGTGCGGCCTGGGTGGCCAGCGGGTGTTCGGCGGCCACGGCGACGTAGGTCGCGCCCATCAGGGTGTCTGGGCGGGTGGTGAAGACCTTGAGTGCGCCCGCTTCGCCGATGGAGTCGACGTTGTACGGGAACTGCACTTCCATGCCCTTGGATTTGCCGATCCAGTTGCGCTGCATGGTCTTGACCTGTTCAGGCCAGCCCGGCAGATCGTCGAGGCTCGACAACAGTTCATCCGCGTAGGCGGTGATCTTGAAGTAGTACATCGGGATTTCGCGCTTTTCGATCAGCGCGCCGGAACGCCAGCCGCGACCGTCGATAACCTGTTCGTTGGCCAGTACGGTCTGGTCGATCGGGTCCCAGTTCACGGTGCCGCTTTTTTTGTAGATCACACCTTTTTCGAACAGGCGAGTGAACAGCCATTGTTCCCAACGGTAGTAATCCGGCTTGCAGGTGGTGACCTCGCGGGACCAGTCCACCGCCAGGCCCAGGCTGCGCAGCTGGGTCTTCATGTAGGCGATGTTTTCGTAGGTCCACTTGGCGGGCGCCACGTTGTTTTTCATCGCGGCGTTTTCTGCCGGCATGCCGAAGGCGTCCCAACCCATAGGTTGCAACACGTTCTTGCCGAGCATGCGCTGGTAGCGCGAAATCACGTCGCCGATGGTGTAGTTGCGCACGTGCCCCATGTGTAGCTTGCCGCTGGGGTAAGGGAACATCGATAGGCAGTAGTAAGTCTCCTTGCCTGGCTGTTCACTGACTTCAAAGGACTTTTGCTCGTCCCAGAAGGTTTGGGCGGCATTTTCTATTTCACGGGGCTGATATTGTTCGTGCATGGCTACTTTTGAACTGGATAGGGGTGGCCTAATCCTCTTCGGTGCACTGTCCGGGTTGTTCGACACCAAGAAGCGGCGCGTCCGTGCCCAAACCCTGCGGGAAGTGGAGTTACAGGAAGCGCCGTAGCATACATGACCCCACTCTATCGAGGGAAACCCTGATTGCGCGGCAAGGGCCGTCTGTCGCGGCACCGGGCAGGCGCAGCCACGGGGGCTACGCTGTTTAGTGGGGAGCAAGTATTTCTTCAATGAGGTGAGGGGATGGTTGAATCGCAGCGAACTTTAACGAAACCGCAGTTGTATGAAGGATTGATCGACCGTTTGGGTCGGGCATTGGATGCCGCAAGAACCGCAGGCCGATTGCGTGATGAGCGGCCTCTGGAGCTGGAGTTGCGAGGCTTGAGCCAGGCGGAGCTTGAATTGATCAAGAACTACCTGGCGTTGAATCACGACCGCGCCTCCCATGGGCAGGCTTCCCCGCCCGCTCATTCGGCCAAGGTCATCTGGCTCAAAGACCTGGCGACCGGCCGCGGGCCAGAGAACTTCCGCTCCGTGCGGTGCAAGTGAGCCCCGCGTTATCCGTTAGCGTTATCAAAATGTTGTCGGTAAGGATTGTTGCAAAACCCCGATGCATCTAGGCTGCGGGCATCTTTGGAGATGCCCGATGCCTTTTCGTTATTTCATTAAACAACTGTTGTTGCCGCCCGGTATTTTTCTGCTGTTGCTGGCGTGTGCCTGGTGGTTTCGCCGCAGCCGTCCACGCCTGGCGGGCTTGTGCTTTGCCCTCGGGCTGGGCGGGATGTGGTTGATCAGCCTGCCAGTGATGGTGCAGTGGGGCGCCCGTGTCCTGGAGACAGAACCACCTTTGGCCCGGGAAGACTGGGCCACCTTGGCCCAGCGTGCCGACGCGATTGTGGTGCTGGGCTCGGGGCGCGAGCGCGGTGACGTTGCCTGGGGCAGCGACCAGCCCACCGGTATTGGCCTGGAGCGTGAGCGTTTTGCCGCGCGGCTGGCCAAAGCATCCGGTTTGCCAGTGCTGACCAGCGGTGGCTTGCACTACGGCACGCCGCCCAGTGAGGCCGAGCTGATGGCCGTGTCGATGCAGGATGACTTCGGTGTCACCGTACGCTGGAAAGAAGAGCGAAGCCGCACTACCTGGGAAAACGCCCAGATGAGCGCCGAGATACTCTTGCCTCAAGGCATCAAGCGTGTGGTAGTGGTGACCCAGGCCTGGCACATGCCGCGTTCGGTGTGGAGTTTTGAAAAGGCCGGCTTCACCGTGGTGCCGGGGCCGGTGGGCTTTTTGGGTGTGGACCATGGCCGACCGCTGGGTGGCTGGATGCCGGAGGTCAAGGCGGTGTGGCAAAGCGGGCAGTTGATCAATGAAGCGGTGGGGCAGGTGGGGTATCGGTTGTTCTACCGGTAGGCGCAACACAGGAGATCAAAATGTGGGAGCTGGCTTGCCTGCGATGGCGGTGGGTCAGTGAGCACTCAGGGCACTGATCCACCGCCATCGCAGGCAAGCCAGCTCCCACAGGTCAGAGCGTTTTGGACATTCGTGCAGCCAGCAGAGCCCAGCCAAACAATGCCAGGCACACAATGATCAACGGCCACGAACGCCATTGCAGGTACGGCGTGAGGTTATGCATCGGCACCACCTCTCCATAGAGAATGCCACGTTCGAACTGCGGGATCTGCGCGGTGATCTGCCCAAACGGATTGATCAGCCCGGTCACGCCGTTGTTGGTGGCGCGGATCATCCAGCGGCCAGCTTCCAGGGCACGCATCTGCGCCATTTGCAGGTGCTGCAGCGGGCCGATGGAGCGGCCAAACCAGGTGTCGTTGCTGATGGTCAGCAGCAGGTCGCTCTGGGCCGACAGGCCGGCGGCGAATTCGGGGTACACCACTTCATAGCAAATGAACGGCGCAATCTGATAACCCTTGGCCTGTAGCATGGCCTGGTCAGAAGGGCCGCGGGCGAAGTCGGACATGGGCAGGTCGAAAAAGGCGATCAGCCCGCGCAACATGTCCTGCAACGGCACGTACTCGCCAAACGGCACCAGTTTCTGCTTGAGGTAGGTGCCGTCACCTTCACCCACCACGGTGATGCCGTTGAAGTAGCGCTTCTGGTGGTGCACTTCCTGGCGAATCGGTACCCCGGTGATCAACGCACTGTCCCGGTCGGCGGCAAACTTGCCCATCATGCCCAGGTAGCCCTCGACGGACTCCTTGAGCACCGGCACGGCGGTTTCCGGCCAGACCAGCAGGTCGACGCGCTTGGAGCTCAGGCTCATGTCGCGGTACAGCGCCAACTGTGCATTGAGCTGGTCGGGGTCCCACTTCATGCTTTGCTCGACGTTGCCCTGAATCGCGGCCACGCTCAGCGGCGCGCCAGACGGCGACGTCCAGGCGTGATGCTTGAGCGCCAGGCCAATGGCCCAAGGTGCAACCAGCAATAACAGGCCCGCGCCGATGAAGGCATTGCGCTTGCTGGCCAGCAGACGCGGCAGGTTGCACAGCAATGCGGCGGTGAGTGCGAGGGCGAAGGAAATCAGCCACATCCCACCCAATGGCGCGAGGCCGGTCAAAGGCCCATCGAGTTGACTGTAACCGGAGTACAACCACGGGAAACCGGTAAGGAACCAGCCACGAAAGGCTTCCTGGCCGACCCACAACGCGGCGAACGTCAATGCATCCGCCAGTGGTGCTTCGTTACGGCGCAACCAGCGTGCCCATAACCAGGCGGGCAGGGCAAAGAACCAGGCGATGGCGGCGGTGAACAGCAGCATCAGGAACCCCGCCAGCAGCACCGAAGCGCCGCCGAAGTGGTGGATGCTGTAGTAGATCCAACTGGTGCCGGCGCCAAACAGGCCGAAGCCGAAACACCAGCCACGGGCCAGGGCTTGGCGGGGTGTCAGCTCCCGCAGGCCGATATAGAACAGGCCGACCGCTACCAGCGCCAACGGCCAGATATCGAACGGCGCCAGCGCCAGGGTTGTGATGGCGCCGGCCACCACGGCCAGCAAGTTACCGGGCCAGCCGGGTGCGATCATACGGCGCATGTCAGTCCTTAGCGGGCGATAGGTGTCAAACGGATCAGATGGATACGACGGCTATCGGCATTGAGGATGCGGAAGCGATACGCACCGATCTCGGTGGTTTCATTACGCTTGGGCAAATGCCCGAACGCACTCATCACCAGGCCGCCGACGGTGTCGAACTCATCGTCCGAGAACTCGCTGTCGAAAAACTCGTTGAAGTTCTCGATCGGCGTCAGCGCCTTGATCAGGAAATCACCGCTGGGCAGCGGCTTGATGTAGCTGTCTTCTTCGACGTCGTGCTCGTCTTCGATGTCGCCGACGATCTGCTCCAGCACGTCTTCGATGGTGACCAGGCCGGCCACGCCGCCGTATTCGTCAATCACAATGGCCATGTGATTGTGGTTGGCGCGGAACTCGCGCAGCAGCACATTCAGGCGCTTGGACTCGGGCACGAAGGTGGCCGGGCGCAGCAGGTCCTTGATGTTGAAGCTGTCGCCGTTCTCCTTGAGGATCAACGGCAGCAAGTCCTTGGCCAGCAGGACGCCCATGACGTCGTCATGGCTTTCACCGATCACCGGGTAGCGCGAATGCGCCGAGTCGATCACGGCCGGGAGGAATTCCCGTGGGGTCTGGGTCGCCTTGATGCTGATCATCTGCGAGCGCGGGACCATGATGTCGCGTACTTGCAGGTCAGCCACCTGGATGGCGCCCTCGACGATGGCCAGCGCTTCGCTGTCCAGCAATTTGTTCTGGTGTGCATCGCGCAGCAGCTCCAAGAGCTCCTGGCGGTTCTTCGGCTCGTGGGCAAAAGCCTGGGTCAGTTTACCCAGCCATGACTTCTGCCCGTTGCTCGATCGGTCTTCGCTCATAGCGATTACTCTAAATCCTTTGATATGACAGTTGAGTGTTGATCAGTTTTCGTCGTCTGCGTACGGGTCGCGGTGACCCAGCTCTGCAAGCAACGTTCGTTCCAGCGCTTCCATTTCCTCGGCTTCGTCATCGTCTATGTGGTCGTAACCCAAGAGATGCAAGCAGCCGTGGATGACTAGATGGGCCCAATGGGCCTCAAGTTCCTTGCCTTGTTCGGCCGCTTCGCGCTCGACCACCGCGACGCAGATCACCAGGTCGCCCAGCAGCGGAATATCCAGCAATTCGTCGGGCACGTCGGCGGGGAAGGACAGCACGTTGGTCGCGTAGTCTTTCTGGCGCCAGGTGTGGTTCAGCTCACGGCCTTCGGCCTCGTCCACCAGACGAATGGTCAGTTCCGAGTCGGCGGTGCGCTGGCGCAAGGCCAGTTCACACCATTGGCGGAACTGGGCTTCGCTGGGGGCGGGCGCGTCGGTGGCCAGCTGCAGGTCTAGCTCAACCATCGTGGCGAGCGTCCTTGGCGGGCGCGTCGTCGCGGTGTTCGAAACGCTCATAGGCCTCGACAATGCGCTGCACCAGCGGGTGGCGTACCACGTCCTTGGGCATGAAATGCGTGAAGCTGATACCCGGCACGTCCTTGAGCACCTCGATCACCTGGCCCAGGCCCGACTTGGTGCCCTTGGGCAGGTCGACCTGGGTGATGTCGCCCGTGATCACGGCAGTGGAGCCGAAACCGATACGGGTGAGGAACATCTTCATCTGCTCAACGGTGGTGTTCTGGCTTTCGTCGAGGATGATGAAGCTGTTGTTCAAAGTGCGGCCACGCATGTAGGCCAGTGGTGCGATCTCGATCACCTGGCGCTCGATCAGCTTGGCCACGTATTCAAAGCCGAGCATCTCGTACAGCGCGTCGTAGAGCGGGCGCAGGTAGGGGTCGATCTTCTGGGCCAGGTCGCCGGGCAGGAAACCGAGCTTTTCGCCGGCCTCGACCGCTGGGCGCACCAGCAGGATGCGCCGCACTTGCTCGCGCTCCAGGGCATCGACAGCGCAGGCCACCGCCAGGTAGGTCTTGCCGGTACCGGCCGGGCCGATGCCGAAGTTGATGTCGTTGCCGAGGATTTCCTTGACGTACTTCTGCTGATTCAAGCCGCGGGGGCGAATCATGCCTTTTTTGGTACGCAAGGCCACGCTGGCTTCGGCCACCGGGTTATTGGCCAGGTCTTCCACAGCCGATTCCTGCAGGTACAGGTGCACGGTCTCCGGCGACAGCTCGCTACCCTTGGTTTCGCGGTAGAGGCGGCGCAACAGGTTTTCTGCAGACGTGGTGTGTTGAGGTTCACCAATGAGCTCGAACTGATTGCCGCGGTTGCGGATCTCGATGCTCAGGCGTTGTTCGATCAGGCGCAGGTGCTCGTCGAACTGTCCGCACAGGTTGGCGAAACGGCGAGCCTCAAACGGCTCGAGGATAAAGCGATGGGGTTCTGCTATGGGTGCGTTCAAGGTTGCTTTTAGCCGCCCTTTGGCTGATGAGGTGAGAGAGAGAATAACGCCAGGCGCCGGTGTGCGAAAGCACTTAAATAGCTTGGCCCCACTCTCGATAACCCTGAAGAACCCCTGTGGGAGCTGGCTTGCCTGCGATAGCGGTGGGTCAGTTGGCACATAGGGCACTGATACATCGCTATCGCAGGCAAGCCAGCTTCCACATTTTGATCTTCATCCGGTCAGCGAGATCAGTTGATCAACGAGCCACGCAACGAGTGTGGCTGCGCCGCATCAATGTGCACATCGGCAAACTGGCCGATCAGCGTGGGATTGTCGCAGCGGAAGTTGACGATTCGGTTGTTCTCGGTACGCCCCTGCAATTCACCCGGGTCTTTCTTCGAATAATCGGTGACCAGAATGCGCTGGATCGAACCGACCATTTGTCGGCTGATTTCAAAGCCCTGCTGATTGAGGCGATGTTGCAGCGCGTTCAAACGCTCTTTTTTCAACGCTTCCGGGGTTTCATCCAGCAGGTCGGCAGCCGGGGTGCCCGGGCGCTGGCTGTAGACGAACGAGTAGGAGAAGTCGAAACCGACGTCCTCGATCAGCTTCATGGTCTGCTGGAAGTCTTTCTCGGTTTCGCCCGGGAAGCCGACGATAAAGTCCGAACTGATGCAGATGCCCGGCACGGCAGCGCGCAGTTTGCGCAATTTGGATTTGTATTCCAGCGCGGTGTGGTTGCGCTTCATCGCCGACAAAATGCGGTCCGAACCCGATTGCACCGGCAAGTGCAGGTGTTTGACCAGCTCTGGCACTTCGGCGTGGGCCTGGATCAGGCTGTCGGAGAACTCCAGCGGGTGCGAGGTGGTGTAGCGGATACGCTCGATGCCATCGACAGCGGCGACCACGCGGATCAATTCCGCCAGGTCGGCCAGGCGGCCATCATCGGTCTGGCCACGGTAGCCGTTGACGTTCTGGCCCAGCAGGGTCACTTCGCGCACGCCGTTTTCAGCCAGGTGGATGATTTCCGATAGCACATCGTCAAACGGCCGGCTGACTTCTTCGCCGCGGGTGTAAGGCACCACGCAGAAGGTGCAGTACTTGCTGCAGCCTTCCATCACCGACACATAGGCGCTCGGCCCATCGATGCGCGGTTCGGGCAGATGATCAAATTTTTCGATTTCGGGGAACGACACGTCAACCTGCGGCAGCTTGGTGATGCGTGCGGCGTCGATCATCTCGGGCAAGCGGTGCAGGGTTTGCGGGCCGAACACCACATCGACATAGGGCGCGCGGTCGCGGATCGCAGCGCCTTCCTGGCTGGCCACGCACCCGCCGACGGCGATCACCATGTCCGGGTTGGCCAGTTTCAATTCGCGCCAGCGGCCCAGCTGCGAATACACACGGTCCTGGGCCCGCTCGCGGATCGAGCAGGTATTGAGCAGGATCACGTCGGCATCTTCGGCGCGGGCAGTGACTTCCAGGGCCTGGTGTTCGCCCAGCAAGTCGACCATGCGCGAGCTGTCGTACTCGTTCATCTGGCAACCGTGGGTTTCGATGTAAAGCTTCTTGGCCATGGGAATCGTCAACTGGTGGTAAAGAACCGCGCATTATAGGGGGCATGCCCATTGGTTCCTAGCGCTGTGCATCGGGTGCCATGCTATAGTTCGCGCCCTCTTTTATATCCCCATGTGTTGTTCGCCCACCATGACCAAACGTGAAGCTCCAATCTATAAGGTGATTTTCCTCAACCAGGGCCAGGTGTTCGAAATGTACGCCAAGCAGATCTATCAAAGTGATCTGTGGGGCTTCCTGGAGGTGGAAGAGTTCGTCTTTGGCGAGCGCACCCAGTTGGTGGTCGATCCGGGCGAAGAAAAGCTCAAGGCCCAGTTCGAAGGGGTAGTGCGCAGCTTTGTGCCCATGCATTCGATTGTGCGCATCGATGAAGTCGAGCGCTTGGGGACGCCGAAGATCAGTGAAGCTCGGGGCATGAGCAATGTGATGCCGTTTCCGATGCCGATGCCTGAGAAGTGATCTGCAATTAATTTGTAGGGCGTTTCCGAAACTGCCTCTCAATGGATAGACATTTTGTTTGAAAGATAGCAAATTTTGTTTATTCAGAGAGGGCATCATGAATCTACCAATAATAAGAAAACCTCGAAGTTTCCCCCGTTCGACTGCGTTTAATCACGCCACTCATTAGCGCCAAGTTCCATCACGCCTTCATTAACGAACTGACCTGTTCGGGAGTAGCCCTGTGCGCGATCCTCGCTATGACATTCTGTTTGAACCGGTGCAAATAGGCCCGGTGCGTACCCGCAATCGCTTTTATCAAGTTCCGCACTGTAATGGCATGGGCCACGTGCACCCCTCGGCGATGGCGCGCATGCGCGCAGTGAAAGCCGAGGGCGGCTGGGGCGTGGTGTGCACGGAAGAATGCGAAATCAGCCCGCTGAGCGAGTTCTCACCTTATATAGAAGCGCGTCTTTGGGATGAACGCGATATTCCTGCACTGGCGCGCATGTGTGAGGGGGTACACCGTCACGGGGCGTTGGCCGGGGTAGAGCTGGCATTCAATGGTTACTCGGCGCCCAACCGCTACAGTCGCGAAATTCCCTGGGCGCCTTCCAATACCCCGGTGCGCAGTTACGACCCGGTGCAGGCTCGGGCCATGAGCCATGCCGATATCCGGCAATTGCGCGCCCTGCATCGAGCCGCCGCATTGCGCGCCCGGGAGGCGGGTTTCGACATCATCTATGTGTACGCCGGCCACGACCTGAGCGTGCCGTTCCATTTCCTCACGCCACGCAATAACCGGCGTACCGACGAATACGGCGGTACGTTGAAAAACCGTGTGCGCCTGTTGCGCGAGTTGATCGAAGACACTCGCGACGCAGTCGGTGATCGGTGTGCCGTAGCGGTCCGCCTGGCGGTGGATGAGCAAATGGCCGACGGCCTCAGCCGCGAGGGCGAAGGTGCCGAAATCTTCTCGATGCTGGCGGACCTGCCGGACTTGTGGGACGTCAATGTCGCCGATTGGTCCAATGACAGCGTGACGGCGCGCTTTGCCGGGGAGGGTTACCAGGAGGCCTTCCTGCTGGGGCTCAAGGCGCTGACCAGCAAGCCCGTGGTGGGCGTCGGCCGCTTCACTTCGCCGGACACCATGGTGTCTTTGGTTCGCCGTGGCGTACTGGACCTGATCGGGGCGGCCCGCCCTTCGATTGCCGATCCGTTCTTGCCCAAGAAGATTGAAGAGGGGCGCGCCGAGGAAATTCGCGAATGCATCGGCTGCAATGTATGTGTCAGTGGCGACCACACCAGCACGCCCCTGCGCTGTACACAGAACCCGACCATGGGCGAGGAGTGGCGGCGTGGCTGGCACCCCGAGTCGGTCAACCGTACGCAGCAACCCGGCCGGGCGCTGGTGGTCGGCGCCGGGCCATCCGGGCTTGAGTGTGCACGGATCCTAGGTGCGCGAGGGATGGAAGTGGCCCTGGTCGACAGCCTGCGCACCCTAGGCGGGCGTGTAGCGTTGGAAGCCCGGCTGCCGGGGCTGGCGAGTTGGGCACGGGTGATTGACTATCGACTGGATGCGTTGAGCCGCATGCCGTCAGTCGAGATCTATCGGGAAAGCCCCTTGCAGGCCCAGGATGTGCTGGATTTCGCCGCCGAGCATGTGTTCATCGCTACGGGTTCCCATTGGCGGCGGGATGGCTTGGGACGCGCCTTGCGCTCCCCCTTAACGGGCCTGGAGAGCCTGCCCGTGCTGACGCCTGATGACCTGATGGCGGGGGTGTTGCCCACTTCGCCGGTGCTGCTGTTCGATGACGATCACTATTACATGGGCAGCGTGCTGGCCGAACACCTGGTGGCGCGGGGTGTGGAGGTGATATTCGTCACCCCTGCGGCGGACGTGGCGGCCTGGACCCATAACACTCTCGAGCAGCACCGCATTCAGCGTCGTCTGATGCAGTTGAATGTCACGATCATACCGTCCCATACGCTGGTCAGCGTTAAGCCTGAGGGCGTGGTAGCGGGCTGCATCTACACCGAACGTACGCGGTTGATCCCAGCTGCAGCCTTGCTGCTGGTCACTTCCCGGGAGCCTGAGCAGGCGCTGTATCAGGCCTTGAACAACTCACCCGAACAGTTACAGGCGGCAGGCATCCGAACGCTGACGCTGATCGGCGACTGTGTGGCGCCGGGCACCATTGCGGCGGCGGTGTATTCAGGTCATCGCATCGCACGTGAGTTCGATGCGCCCGAAGGCTCGCTGATAGTGCGGCGGGAAATTCCATTTATCGAGGTGTAGTCAGTCCGACTGTTCAATCAATAACGAGGAATACAATAATGAAAAAAATACTCCTGATGTTATTCACCACACTCCTTATTAATTCATCGTTGTTTGCCAGCGATTATAAAGTGATCCGTTTCGCTGCCGATCCCAACTATGCGCCCTTTGCTTATAAAGACAGTACGGGCACTTTGACCGGTTTTGAAATAGATATTGGCAATGCAATTTGTGCACATTTGAATGTTCGCTGCCAATGGGTCGAGAGTGACTTTGACGGCATGATTCCCAGCCTCAATGCCGGCAAGATCGACGCCATCCTTGCTTCAATGACCATCACTGCCGCTCGGCAAAAGGTCATCGACTTTTCCTCGGAGGTGTTTTCCAGTCCCACCGCCATGGTGATGCGCCCTGGCACTGAGCTTTCCACAGGCATGGCCGTCGGCTATTTGCAGGGCAGTACTCAAGAAGTGTATGCCCGGCAAGTGCTCGCCGGGCAGGGTATGAAGGTGGTGGCTTATGCCGATCAGGAGCAAGTGTACGCGGACCTGCTGACAGGGCGTTTGCAGGCATCGCTGCAGGATGCTCAGCAAGCACAGAGCGGATTTTTACGTTCACCCCAAGGCGTCGGGTTCGTGCTGGGCCCGTTGATTGACAGCGAGTTGATGCCGTCCAAAAGCGGCATTGGCATCGCCAAGGGCAACCACACGTTGAAAGCGCTGTTGGATAAGGGGCTGGCTGCCCTGCACGCCGATGGCACCTACGCTCGCCTGCAAGAGCAGTACTTCCCCGGAGTGAACATGTTCAGCGGCCAATAACCGCCCTCAACGGCCAGCGAGGACACAATCATGCTACCTGCCTTCACTCAATTCGCCGCGTCCCTGGGCGGTTTTTTGCCGATGTTACTGCACGGGGTCTGGGTCACCCTGCAACTGGCACTGTTGTCATTGCTGCTGGGGCTGATCCTGGGCCTGCTGGGGGCAGGCACCAAGCTGTCCAGGGTCAGGGCATGGCGCCTGTGCGCGCAGGTGTATACCACCTTGATTCGCGGGGTTCCGGACCTGTTGTTGATGCTGTTGATTTTCTACGGGTTGCAGACAGGCCTGAGTCGTCTGACCAGCGAATTGGGCTGGGCCTACATCGATGTCGACCCTTTCAGCGCCGGCGTGATCACTCTGGGGTTTATCTACGGCGCCTATTTCACCGAAACCTTTCGCGGCGCGTTGCTGGCTGTGCCCCGGGGCCAGTTCCAGGCTGCCAAAGCCCTTGGCCTGACCTTCAGGCAGAGTTTTGTGCATGTGATATTCCCGCAAATGATGCGGTTTGCCCTGCCGGGGCTGGGCAATAACTGGATGGTCTTGCTCAAGGCCACGGCGTTGGTGTCGATCATCGGCTTGGCAGACTTGGTGAAAGTGGCGCAGATGGCGGGCAAGAGCAGTCAGCAATTACTGGCTTTTCTGCTGCTGGCGGCGCTGGTTTACCTGTTGCTCAGCAGTGTTTCAAACGCGGCGTTGCGCTGGCTGGAGCGTCGGTATGGTGACGGTGTGCAGGAATCATCATCATGATCGAGCTTATCCAGGAGTATTGGCGGCCGTTTATCTATTCTGACGGCCAACAAATCACCGGCCTGGCCATGACCTTGTGGCTGACTAGCGTCTCTTCGTGCCTGGGCCTGCTGTTGGCGTTGCCACTGTCCATTGCCAGGACGTCCAGCCGACGCTGGCTGCGTTGGCCGGTGCAAAGCTTTACCTACGTGTTTCGCGGCACACCGCTGTATATCCAGTTGCTGATCTTCTACACCGGCATCTACAGCATTGGCGCCGTTCGCGAGCAACCGTTGCTGGATGCTTTTTTTCGCGAAGCGCTCAATTGCACCCTTCTGGCGTTTGCCCTCAATACCGCGGCCTACACCACGGAAATACTCGCGGGCGCGATCCGGGCGATGCCGCGCGGTGAAATCGAGGCTGCACGGTCGTTGGGTTTCGACGGTTGGAAGCTGTACGTGCACTTGATCATGCCCTCGGCCCTGCGCCGGTCGTTGCCCTACTACAGCAATGAAGTGATCTTCATGTTGCATTCCACCACCCTGGCGTTCACGGCAACGGTGCCGGATATCCTGAAAGTCGCACGGGATGCCAACGCTGCAACCTTCCTCACCTTCCAATCCTTTGGCCTGGCCGCGGCGCTCTACTTGTGCATTACGTTCGCGTTGATCTGCCTGTTCCGTCTGGCAGAACGACGCTGGCTGAGCTTTCTTGATTCGAATCGATAGGAGGCGATATGCAGACTTGCAGACATGAACTGTTGACGGCTGTGCCAGGTACCACGCGGCATATTCATAGTTTTCATTACGGCCCAGCCGATGCGCCGAGCAAGGTTTACATCCAGGCGTCCCTGCACGCCGATGAGCTGCCGGGGATGTTGGTGTTGTGGCATCTCAAACAACGGCTGGCAGATCTGGAGGCCAAAGGTGCGCTGCGTTGGCAGGTGGTGCTGGTGCCGGTGGCCAATCCGCTGGGGTTGGAGCAGGTGCTGATGGACGTGCCGCAGGGACGCTTCGATAACGACAGTCGAGAGAACTTCAATCGCTTCTTCGTCGACGTCAGCCAGCAGGTCGGGGATCAGGTCCAGGATGTTCTGACTGATGATCCTGCGCATAACCTGCACCTGATCCGCGCGACCTTGCGGCAAACCCTTGTCAGCCAGGTGCCGGGGACCCAGCTGCATTCCCTGCGCCTGGCCCTGCAAACGCTGGCCTGTGACGCCGACAGAGTGCTGGACCTGCATTGTGATTTCGAGGCGGTGCAGCACCTGTACCTGGCACCGGACGCCTGGCCCCAGGTGGAACCGCTGGCGCGGTACCTGGGCGCCCGCGCCTGCTTTATGAGCCCGGACGCGGGCGGGCATTCGTTCGACGATTGCTACACCTTGTTCTGGGCACGGATGCAGGCGCGTTTTCCTGGGGTCTTTGCGGCGCCGGGTTTTGCCGTGACCGTGGAGTTGCGCGGCGTGGCTGATGTGAGCCACGGGCTGGCGCGACAGGATTGTCAGGCGTTGATCAACTATCTGACTTTGCAGGGAGGCGTTGAGGGGCAAGCGCCTCCACTACCGGCGTTATTGAGTCCGCCAACACCCTTGGCGGGGGTCGAGCCGGTGGTGAGTGCGGTGGGAGGCTTGATTGTGTTTTGCGCGCAGGTGGGGGATTACCTGGAAGCAGGACAAATCGTGGCGCACGTCATCGATCCGATTACAGACCGTGTGACCGAGGTAGCGTGTGAGCGTGCAGGGCTTTTGTATGTACGATCAATACGCCGAATGGCAAGCGCCGGTATGGCGATTGCCCACGTCGCAGGGGTCACGGCGTATCGACAGGGCTACCTGTTATCGCCGTGATCAAGGCAGGGGAGAGAAAGGCGAACGCCCATCGGCGCTCTGCAACTCCTGCAGGTAGTTGCGGAAAATCTGCCCCAGCACCTGGGTCGCCACTTCCAGTTCATCGCGCTGCATGTGCTCGGCGACTTCGTCGGCGGTGTCCAGCGCGTCTTCGGCGCCATTGACCGCGGCCATTTTCAGCACGATGTACGCCTGAATGTTGTTGGCCGGCACGCCTTCGCCTTTGAAGAACATGTTGCCCAACTGGTATTGCGCCTGGGCGTGGCCCTGCAACGAGGCTTTCTCGAAGTAGCTCAACGCTTTGTTGAGGTCAACGGCCGGGTTCTTGCTGTCGTGGTAGTACTCGCCCAACTCGTATTGCGCCTGCGCATCCCCGTCCTCGGCCTGTTTCTGGCACGCGCTCAGGGCTTCGGCCTGGCTCTCTGGCTGGGTATTGAGGGTGCAACGACCCATCGCTGGAATTAACAACGAGTTGCCGCCGGCCTGGGCATGTGCCAGTAGCGGTTGAAGGAGCAACAGGCAGCCCAGAACCAGGGTGCGGCCGGTGCGTTTCATGGGAATCGACTTACCTCTGACGGGGCGCGCGGACCCTCGAGGGAGTCCAATAAGCGCGCATTATGAAATAAGCAGGCCTCTGCTTACAAAGTCTTTACTCGTTTTTCTGCTGCTTGGGCAAGTTATCTGCCGGATTGCAGTGCAATTCTCGAAAAAACCAGGAATTCTCTGTAAGCAAAGTAGCAAATCTGACGCTGCCAGGGGCAACGTCAGAGGTTGCCGTCACTTATTTCAGGGCCGCGAAGGCGCGCTCGGCAGCATCCAGGGTCAACTTCAGTTCGGCTTCGCCATGGGCAATCGAGGTGAAGCCGGCTTCAAAGGCGCTCGGTGCCAGGTACACGCCGCCTTCGAGCATCAGGTGGAAGAAGCGCTTGAACAGCTCGGCATCGCTGCCCATCACGTCATCGAAGGTGACGATATCGTCGGCGCCGCTGAAGTACAGGCCGAACATGCCACCGGCCTGGGTGGTCACAAACGGGATGCCGGCGGCGTCGGCGCGTTGTTGCAGGCCGTCGAGCAGGCGCGTGGTGTAGTCGGTCAGCTCGGCGTGGAAGCCCGGGCGGCTGATCAGGCGCAGGGTGGTCAGGCCGGCGGCCATGGCCAGTGGGTTACCCGACAAGGTGCCTGCCTGGTATACCGGGCCGAGCGGGGCGATGTGTTGCATGATCTCGCGCTTGCCGCCGAAGCAGCCTACCGGCATGCCGCCGCCGATGATCTTGCCGAAGGTGCTCAGGTCTGGCGTAACGCCGTAGTAAGCCTGGGCGCCACCGAGGGCGACCCGGAAACCGGTCATCACTTCGTCAAAAATCAGCACCACGCCATGCTTGTCGCACTGCTCGCGCAAGCCCTCAAGAAAACCCGGGGCCGGTGGAACGCAGTTCATGTTGCCGGCAACCGGCTCGACGATGATGCAGGCAACGTCCTGGCCGACTTCGCTGAGCATCTGCTCGACGGCTGCGATGTCGTTGAACGGCAAGGTCAGGGTGTGCTTGGCGAATGCCGCAGGTACGCCAGCGGAATTGGGGACGCCCTGGGTCAGCGCGCCGGAGCCGGCTTTCACCAGCAGGCTGTCGGAGTGGCCGTGGTAGCAGCCTTCGAACTTGATGATGTTGTCGCGGCCGGTGAAACCACGGGCCAGGCGGATCGCGCTCATGGTGGCTTCGGTGCCGGAGCTGACCATGCGCACCATTTCCATCGACGGTACGATCGAGCAGACCAGGTCGGCCATCTCGGTTTCCATCGCGGTCGGGGCGCCGTAGGACAAGCCGTGTTGCAGTTGCTGGCGCACCGCCTCCAGCACATCCGGATGGCTGTGGCCGAGGATCATCGGGCCCCAGGAGCCGACGTAGTCGACATAGCGCTTGTCGTCTTCATCGGTGACGTAGGCGCCTTCGGCATGCTTGAAGAACAACGGCGTGCCGCCCACGCTCTTGAACGCACGCACGGGGGAGTTCACACCGCCGGGGATGTGTTTCTGGGCGTTGGCAAACAGGGTTTCGGAACGGGACATGATCGGGCTCTCTAAACTGAAGATTTAAGAAGGTCGTTGAATGCACGGGCGCGGCGCGTGACTTCCTGGGTGCTGTCGGCACCGAACAGGCCATGGACCACGGCGAGCAGGTCAGCCCCGTGGGCCACCAGCGGCTCGGCGTTTTCCAGGGTGACGCCGCCAATTACGCAGATCGGCAGGTGCAGGCGCTTGCGGGCCTGGGCCAGCATGTCAACGGTGGCGGCGGGTGCGCCGGGTTTGGTCGTGGAATTGAAGAAGCGGCCGAAGGCGACGTAGCTGGCGCCTTCTTTGGCGGCCTGTTCGGCCAGTTCGATCTGGCTGTGGCAGGTGGCGCCGATGATCGCCTTGGCGCCGAGCAGTGCCCGGGCCGAGGTCAGCGGGCCGTCGGTCTGGCCCAGATGTACGCCGACGCCCAGTCGCGCGGCCAGTTCGGCATCGTCGTTGATGATCAATTGAGTCTTGTAGCGCGAGCACAGTTCATAGAGCTTTTCGGCTTCACGCAGGCGCCGTGCCTCGTCGCTGCTTTTGTCGCGGTACTGCAACAGGGTGACGCCACCGTCCAGCGCCGCCTCGACGTAGGCGAGGAATTTGCCGGCCAACAGTTGGCTGTCGGTAATGGCGTAAAGGCCGCGTAGTTTCATCGGGCAAACCCCTTGCTGACGAGCGATAAGTTACGAGCAGAAATCCAGCGGCAATCGACGCGGCACGAACTGGCCCTGGCCGAGTTGTTCGGCATCACGCAGGGTACGCCACGTGTAGTTGAGAGCCGTTTGCACGGCGCTGGCCAAACCTTCGCCTTGGGCAATGCGCCCGGCCAGCGCACTGGCCAAGGTGCAACCCGAGCCGTGATAACTGCCGGGCAAACGCTGGCAGGTAAAGGTCTGGCGCGTGCCGTCGCGGCTGTACAGGCGGTTGTGCACTTCGTGCTCGTCGCCATGGCCGCCGGTGATCAGCAGGTGCTTGATGTACGGCAACAGCTTCTCGGCGCAGTCGTCGGCGCTGCCGTCGGGCAGTTCCGCGAGGATGCGCGCTTCGGGCAGGTTGGGGGTGGCGATCAATGACAAGGGCAGCAGCCGCTCGCGCATTGCATAACCGACCTCGTCCTTGCCCAGGCTACCGCCGCCGCCGGCGCGCAGCACCGGGTCGCAGACCACCGGCAAATGCGGGTGCGCCTGCAGCAGTTCGACCACGGTGTCGACCATCGCGGTGGAGCCGAGCATGCCCAGCTTGACTGCCGCAACTTCAGAGTCACCGAGCACGGCATTGGCCTGGGCCAGTACCCACTCACGGTCAAGCACGCGGAAATCACTGACATTGACAGTATTTTGCACGGTCAACGCGGTGACGGCCGGGGCCGCGTGGCAACCCTGGGCGAGCAGGGCTTCGATATCTGCCTGCAGGCCGGCGCCACCACTGGGGTCGTGGCCGGAGAGACAGAGGACAACGGGGCGAGAGCTGTAGATATTCATGGTGCGCGAGCTTACCACCAAACGCTTTTTGCGTGGCTGCCTGGCGATGGCAGGAGTTTGCCGCTGCGGCGCGATTTGCCGTGGCTGAGCGCTGCACTGAGATGAGCTGAAAGCATTGCTCTAGAGCTGTCCTAAAAAAAGTTCCCGCGGTGGCTAATGGCTTTTACTGGCTATGCTAAAGTGCATCCAAACAACTTACTGTATCGCCGGTGTACGTCTTCTCAAAAGGAATGGGGGGCTTTTGACACAACCGGACCAGGCTACGCTGGGGCTCTATGCGCTATTTGCTGATTTTTTTATTGTGCGGGCTGCCGATGCTCGCCAGCGCCGTCGAGTTCAACCAGGACACGCGAAGCCTCCCGTTGGGCCGGGTCATGCAAGTGCTCGAAGACCCAACCGATGCCCTCACCATCGCCGATGTCAGTTCCCCCGCCTATGCCGCCCAATTCAAGACCCACGACAAAGACACGCTCAATGCCGGCTATTCACGCTCGGTGTTCTGGCTGAAGGTCAACCTGCACTACACCGCCAAAGATCCCCGGGCACCGCGCACCTGGTTTCTGGAACTGGCCTACCCGCCGCTCAATCGCCTGGACCTTTACCAGGACGACGGCACTGGTCACTTCCGCCTCACCACCCGCACCGGCAGCGCGTTGCCGTTTTCCAGCCGTGAGGTGAGCCAGAGCAACTACCTGTTCAAGCTCAGCTTCTTGCCCGACCAGCAACAAACCGTCTACCTGCGCTTGCAAAGCCAAGGCTCGATCCAGGCACCGCTGACATTATGGGCCGGCACCGCCTACATGGAGGAGCAGCCGCTGCGCTTGTACGTGCTCGGCGCCATCTACGGTGTGTTGCTGGGCATGCTGATCTACAACCTGTTCATCTACCTGAGCGTGCGCGACACCAGCTACCTGTATTACATCCTCTATATCGCCTCGTTCGGCTTGTATCAGCTGTCGGTCAATGGCGTCGCGGTGGAGTACTTCTGGCCGAACAACCCGTGGTGGGCGAATGCGGCGGTGCCCTTCCTGATCGGCTCGGCGGCCTTGTTCGGCAGCCTGTTCGCGCGCAGTTTCCTGCACACCGCGCAGCACAGCCGCTGGCTCAACCGTATCCTGCTGGCGCTCGCGGCCTGTGGAGGGTTGGTGATGGCACTGGCGTTGTTGACCAGTTACGCCGTGGCCCTGCGCCTGGCCACTGCGCTGGCGCTGGTGTTTACCGTGACCATCTTCGTGGCGGCCATCAAGGCCTGGTATTGCGGGCAGCGCATGGCGCGTTATTTCATCATCGCCTGGTCGGCTTTCCTGCTCGGCGGGGTGGTCAACACCCTGATGGTGCTGGGTTACCTGCCTAACGTGTTCCTGACCATGTACGCCAGCCAGCTCGGCTCAGCCATTGAAGTGGCGCTGTTGTCCCTGGCCCTGGCCGACCGCATCAACGGCATGCGCGAACAGCAGGCGCAGATTCTCCTCGATGCCAGCCAGAAGCTGGAAGCGCTCAACCAGCAACTGGCCCGCAGTAATCGCCTCAAAGACGAATTTCTCGCCACCCTGACCCACGAATTGCGCACGCCGATGAACGGTGTGATCGGCTCGCTGGAGCTGATGCAAACCGTGTCATTGGACGATGACCTGACGCAGTACCAGCAAACCGCCGCCGGCTCGGCGCGGGACATGATGCGCATGGTCAACGGCATCCTCACCCTCACCGAATTGCAGGCCGGTCGCCTGGTGGCCCAGCCACAAGTGTTCAGCCTGCGCGGCACGCTCGATACCTTGCGCCAGCAATTCACCGGCAGCGCCCAGAGCAAAGGCCTGGCGTTCTCCATTGATGTGTCCGATGAGGTGCCGGACCGGCTGATCGGCGATGCCGACAAACTGCTCCAGTGCCTGGATTGCCTGCTCGATAACGCTTTCAAATTCACCCACGTCGGCGCGGTGCGCTTGCGAGTGGTGGGCGTGCCCCAAGGGGATGGCGCCTTGCACCTGAGCTTTATCGTCACCGACACCGGTATCGGCTTCGCCTTTCTCGATGAGGCCACGCTGTATCAGCGTTTCTTTCAGTTGGACGGCTCGATGACGCGTGAATACGGCGGCCTGGGCATTGGCCTGGCGATCTGCCGGCAGTTGATCGAACTGCTGGGCGGGCGCCTGACCCATCATTCTGAGCCCCGTAAAGGCAGTCGCTTCCAGTTGGAAGTGGACGTCAGCGCCGTGCCGCAGCAGGTGACGCCCGCCACGCAAACGCTGCCTGCACAGCGTGCGCCTCAGGAGTGCACGGTACTGTTGGTGGACGACAACAGTGTGGGCCAACTGGCGGTGCGTGGCATGTTGCTCAAGCTCGGTTACCGGGTCAAAACCGTGGACAGCGGCCCGGCGGCACTCGCTGCATTGCAAGGGCATAGCTTCGACGCCGTGCTGCTGGATGTGCCAGAGGGTGGCTTTTCGTTGTGCTGTCAGATTCGCGCATTGCCTGGCTGCGGTGAATTGCCGGTGATCGCCCTGAGCTCTTCGCCCAATGGGCCGGAGCGTGAGCGCTGCCATGGCATTGGCATGACGGATCGGCTGGCCAAGCCGGTGCGTTTCGATGCTTTGCAGGCGGCACTTGAACGTAGCGTGCTGTGCGCGGATGAGGGTGAAAGCGCCGAACATTCGGCGCGTATGCCACTTTTTTAAGGTCTTGCACGGTGCTTAACTGAATTCCGGGCCACTGTTCATGCGGCCTTTTTTCCAGGAGGCCCGTCATGAACCTGCATCAGTTTGCCGAAACCCACGACGTCACCAACCAGCCACCGTCCCTGGACGGCACCAACCTGTATCGCATCGACTTGCCTTTGCAGGAATGGTCACGCCGCTTTGGCGCCGGCTGGGCCCAAGCGCGCATTGATGCCTACGGCGCGCTGGCGGGTGGGCCGTTGATGGCAGCCGGCTTCCTGGCCAACCAGAACAAACCGGTGTTCAGCAGCCATGACCGTTATGGCCATCGCATTGACCTGGTTGAGTTTCACCCGGCTTATCACGAGCTGATGCGCACCGCCGTCGAGCATGGCCTGCCGTCGTTGCCGTGGGCCCATCCCCAGGCGGGCGCCCATGTGGCGCGTGCGGCGATGACCTACCTGCACAGCCAGGCCGAAGCCGGCAGCGGCTGCCCGCTGACCATGACCTTCGCCTGCGTCCCGGCCCTGCGCCTGCAACCGGAGCTGGCGGACCTCTGGCTGCCTAAAGTCCTCAGTACCCAATACGACCCCCGCAATGTCGGCATCGCCCACAAGGCCGGCGCTACTATCGGCATGGCCATGACCGAGAAGCAGGGCGGCACCGACGTGCGCGCCAACACCACCCGCGCTTACCCCGTGGGCGCGAGTGGCCCTGGCCAAGCCTACGAGTTGGTGGGGCATAAGTGGTTCTGCTCGGCACCGATGTGCGATGGCTTTCTGACCCTGGCCCAGACCGACAAGGGCCTGACCTGTTTCCTGCTGCCCCGGCACCGCCCGGATGACACGCGCAACGAGTTCTACATCCAGCGCTTGAAGAACAAACTCGGCAACTGCTCCAACGCCTCCAGCGAAGTGGAATTTCGCGGCGCCCTGGCGTGGATGGTCGGTGAAGAAGGCCGCGGCGTTCCAACCATCATCGAAATGGTTGCCATGACCCGCTTCGATTGCATGGTCGGCTCCAGCGCCTTGATGCGTCAGGCGCTGACCCAGGCCAGCCATCACTGCGCTCATCGGCAGGTGGGTGGCCGCGTGCTCAGCGAGCAGCCGCTGATGCAGAACGTGCTGGCCGACCTGGCCCTGGAAAGCGAAGCGGCCCTGGCCTTGAGCCTGCGCATGGGGCGCGCCCTGGATCATCTTGATGATGAACATGAAGCCAAGTTCGCCCGGCTGGTCACGGCCGTGGGCAAGTACTGGATCTGCAAACGCGCGCCCGCGATGATCAACGAAGCCGCCGAATGCATGGGCGGCGCCGGGTATGTGGAGGACAGCATCCTGCCGCGCCTTTACCGCGAGGCACCGGTGAATTCGACGTGGGAAGGTTCCGGCAATGTGCAGTGCCTGGACGTATTGCGTGCCCTGTCCAAAGAGCCGGGGGTACTGGAGGCGTTGTTTGTGGAGCTGGGCGATGGCCACGGCGACAAGCGGTTGGCGCGGCATATCGAGCAGTTGAAGGCGGCATTCATGGACACCCAGGACATCCAGTATCGGGCGCGGCAACTGACCGAGGACATCGCCCTGGCGTTACAGGCCAAGTTGTTGCTGGAGGCGGGTAATGCGGCGGTGAGTGATGGGTTTATCGCCAGCCGGTTGGGTGAGTCGTCGGGGCGGGTATATGGCACCTTGCCGCGTGGCGTCGACGTGGAAGCAATTGTCGCCCGCTCAACCCCGCAATCGCTCTGAATAAACACAATCCAAATGTGGGAGCTGGCTTGCCGGCGATAGCGGTGGTCCAGCCAGCAATTATGTAGGTGATAGACCGCTATCGCAGGCAAGCCAGCTCCCACCTATCAACGCATTCCACTTCTGGTGTTTCGGTGAGGCTTGGATACAGGCAAGATAAAGGCCTGCAAGTCAGAACACAGGATGCTTACCGTGACCGAAGCTTTTGTTGTCGTTAAAACCGCCGAAGAAGCCGTGGACCGGCTGGCGGCGCTGCATGAGCGTGCCACTGGCGCGCTCAACCAGGCGCTCAAGCAATACCTCAAGGACCGCGTCGAGCCCGACGCCGAGCAGCGCGCATTGTTTCGCTACCCGGAACTGCGCTTGACCTACCACTGCCACGGTGAAGTCCCCCAAACCACTCGGGCGTATGCCAAGGTGCAACTGCCGGGGACCTACAGCGTCACCGTGACCCACCCGGCCGCGTTCCGTAAGTACCTGCTGGAGCAACTGGTGCCGCTGATGCACGACTTCACCGTCACGGTGGAAGTAGGCGTCAGCCAGCAGAACATTCCATATCCGTACGTGGTGGAGCAGGGCGATGAACTGGCCGGCTCCGGCGTCACCGCCGCGACCCTGGCCCGTGTATTCCCCAGTACCGACTTGTCCGCCGCCACCGACGGCATTGCCGATGGCCTGTACGACTGGGAAAACACCGACCCGCTGCCCCTGGCCCTGTTCGATGCCGCCCGTGTGGATTTTTCCCTGCGCCGCCTGGTGCATTACACCGGCAGCGACTGGCGCCATGTACAGCCGTGGATCCTGCTGACCAACTACCACCGCTACGTTGACCAGTTCATCCTGCATGGCCTGGAGCAACTGCGCAGCGACCCGCGGTTTATCCGTATGGTGCTGCCCGGCAACGTGGTGATCGACAAGAGCATGGACCACGGCGAAGCCTCGGCCATTGCCGCCGGCGTGGTCTGGCACCGCTACCAGATGCCGGCGTATCACCTGCAGGCCACTGACGGCCACGGCGTGACTTTGGTGAACATCGGCGTGGGCCCGTCCAACGCCAAGAACATCACCGACCACCTGGCCGTATTGCGCCCGCATTGCTGGCTGATGATCGGCCACTGCGGCGGCTTGCGCCAATCCCAGACCATCGGCGACTACGTACTGGCCCACGCCTATATGCGCCGCGACGGGATTCTGGACCGTGTAGTACCGCCGAACATCCCGATCCCGGCCCTGGCCGAAGTGCAGCTGGCGCTTCAGCAAGCGGCGGCGAAAGTCACCGGCGAAAAAGGCGAAGAGCTGAAAAAACGCCTGCGCACCGGTACCGTGCTGACCTACGACGACCGTAACTGGGAACTGCGCTGGGCCCAGGAGCGGCCGCTGATCAACCTGTCTCGCGCCGTGGCCGTGGACATGGAAAGCGGCACCATCGCCGCCCAGGGTTACCGTTTGCGCGTGCCTTACGGCACCTTGTTATGCGTATCCGACAAGCCGCTGCACAGCGAGATCAAGCTGCCGGGTTCGGCCAACGCGTTCTACGAGCGTGCGGTCAGCCAGCATTTGAAGATCGGCATCGAGGCGGTCGACCTGTTGCGCACCGAACTCAACTCGTTGCACTCGCGCAAACTGCGCAGCTTCGACGAACCGCCGTTCCGCTAAGCGGTTGGGATGGTCATTTGGCGGTCAGGCCACTAGCATTGTCGGTCCTGACCGTTAGATGTTCCTTTGCCATGTCCCGTCCTACCCGTCCCGATTCGCGCCGCCCAGGCGTGAAACCTTCGCAGCCTGTTCGACGTGTCGCCAAGGCGCCACCGGCCGAGCCGAAGCTGATCCTGTTCAACAAACCGTTCGATGTGCTGACCCAGTTCAGCGACGAAGGCGGGCGCGCGACGCTCAAGGATTTTATCGATATTCCCGGTATTTACCCGGCGGGGCGCCTGGACCGTGACAGCGAAGGCTTGCTGCTGTTGACCAACGATGGCCAGCTTCAGTCGCGCATCGCCGATCCCAAGCACAAATTGGCGAAAACCTACTGGGTGCAAGTGGAAGGTGAGCCGACTGAAGAACAGCTGCAACGTCTGCGCGATGGTGTCGAGCTGAACGATGGCATGACCTTGCCTGCCGAGGCTCGGCAACTGGATGAACCGGCGTTATGGCCGCGCAACCCGCCGGTACGCTTTCGCAAAAGCGTGCCGACGCATTGGCTGGAGTTGGTGATTCGTGAAGGGCGCAACCGTCAGGTACGGCGCATGACCGCAGCAGTGGGCCTGCCGACGCTGCGCCTGGTGCGCGTGCGCATTGGCGACTGGTCTATCGACGGCCTGGATCAAGGCCAATGGAAAGCAGTACCGGCGCGCCTATAAAGCGCCGGACTCGATCAAGCCAATCACCACGCTCTTGATGATGAATGCGGCCACGCCCAGGCCCAGCACGAAAAACAAAATGAATGAGCCAAAGCGCCCGGCCTTGGATTTTTTCGCCAGGTCCCAGACGATAAAGCCCATGAAAATGATCAGGATAGTGACCAGGCCGGTCATCATCCATTCTTCAAACAGGGCGGGGTCGATGTTGTTCATGGGACTCTTCCGACAAGACAAGCGAGCAGTATACGGCAGCGTCACAAACGCAACATTGACCTGAGTCCTACACCATCGAACTGTGGGAGCTGGCTTGCCTGCGATAGCGGTCTGTCAGGTACCGTGATGCAAACTGGCCCGCCGCCATCGCAGGCAAGCCAGCTCCCACCGTTGTTCTCAGGTGCGCAGGTGGGTCAGGGGCAGTTCGGTGCTGTTGAGCACTTGGTTCAGCACAAAGCTGGAACGCACGCTGGTCACCCCTTCGATCCGGGTCAGATGCCCCAGCAGCAATTTTTGATAGTGATCCATGTCCGGCACTACCACCTTCAACTGGTAGTCCGCATCCATCCCGGTCACGAGGCTGCACTCCAGCACTTGCGGCAGGGTGCGGATGGCGGCCTCGAAATTCTCGAAGCGTTCCGGCGTGTGACGGTCCATGCCGATCAATACATATGCGGTGAGGCTCAGGCCGAGCATCTTGCGGTCGAGCAGGGCGACCTGGCGGGCGATGTAGCCGTCGTCCTCCAATTGCTTGACCCGGCGTGAGCAGGGCGAAGGCGACAGGCCGATGCGTTCGGCCAGCTCCTGGTTGGAGATCCTCGCGTCGCGCTGCAATTCTGCCAGAATACTCAGGTCGTATCGGTCAAGCTTGCTCATTGGGTTGGCCTTTGTCGTAACTATTGCGGTTAATTATCCATGAAGGGTTAAAAATTGCGCAAGCACTGTTTATTGACGCAATCTTCGCAATCCTCTGCCCGCCCGGCACGCCTATGATTACCAACAGAATCACCGCCTGGACAACAGTCCACAGCAACGCGCCCAATCAGGCCCGTTGCGGCCGCCGCCCCAGCAGGGTTGAGCCGGCCTCCAGGCTGCACACTGTCCACAAGACGGCGTGAGGTGAGCCAACGTCAAAAGCGTTGAGCCAGGACGAAATTCTCAAGGGGTGGCCGACGGGTCACCCCTTTTTCTTTGTGCGCGTTTTGCCTTCAGAAAATAGTTCTCGTGACTGATAACCTGTCTCAGAACCGGGCGAGGCTTTTCCAGTCTCATGATCAAGCCCCAATCCGCAGTGAGGAAAAGCATGAAGCGCATCTGGCGTATGGCAGGTGTTGGTTTGCTGGTGGTCAGCGTCGGCTCCCAGGCGATGGCCGACGAACGCGATAACTCACCGGGCCAGGGGCAACGGCCTGAGCACAATCAGCCACGCCCACAAAACCCGCAGGGTGATCGTGGCGGCCAGCACGAGGGTGGCCAATGGCAGGGTCGGCCTCAAGGTCATGAGCCGGGGCGACCAGCACCGCAACCGCAACCCTCCAATAACCTGCCGATCCAGGGCCGGCCCGATACCGCGCGCCAGACCCAGGAGCCGCGCCAGGGTTATTACCGTGATATTCCCAGACGCCCCGATGACAACCGGCATTGGGAGGCCGGCGGCCCCGGTTCGCGTCCGGGTAACGATCGCCCCGGTGATAACCGCTGGCCAGGCCGCCCCGACGGGCATGGCAACGGCTGGGGCCCGGGCCCGCAACATCGCCCTGGTTATGTCATCGACCGTTTTCCCGACCGCAATTACCGCGTGCCTTACCGTGGCCAGGACTACTTTTTCTCCGGTGGCTACTGGTATCGCCCCCAAGGCCCGCGCTACGTGGTGGTGACGCCGCCCTACGGCATCCGCGTGCATTACCTGCCGGACTACGCACGTGAAGTGTGGGTAGGCGGCTCGCTGTTGTTCCTCGCCGCAGGCGCCTATTACGCCTACGAGCAAAGCACCCAACAATACGTGGTGGTACAACCTCCGACGCAGGTGCCATCACCTCCGCCGACGCCTCAAGGCAACGGTTATGACGTGGTGGCTTACCCGGCCAACGGCCAGTCGCCAGCCCAGGTACAGCAGGACGGCTACGACTGTTATCGCTGGGCGGTGCAACAAAGTGGCTTCGACCCGCGCACCGTCACCTACGCCCCGGACCCTGCGGTGGTGCAAACCTACCGCCAGGCCCAGGGCAACTGCCTGGGCAGTCGGGGGTATCAGGTGCAGTACTAGGCCTTGTTACCGGTGACCACTTCCCGTGGGTCGGCGTGCACCAGCACTTCGGCTTTCGGGTATTCCCGGTGAATGGCATCGGCGGCCTGGTCGCTGATGCCATGGGCCACCGACAGCGTCAATTCCCCCGGCAACTCCAGGTGCAACTGCACAAACCAGTGGTTGCCGGAAACCCGCGTACGCAAGTCGTGGGCACCCAGTACGCCGGGCACGCCACGGGCCAGATCCAGCATGTGCTGGCTGACATCCGGCGGTAGCTCTTCATCCATCAACACCGCAAAGCTTTCCCGGGCGATCTGGATCGCGCTCCACAGAATGTAAGCGGCGATTCCCAGGCCGAACCAGGCGTCGACCTGATGAAAGCCAAAGCCTGCCAACACCAGCGCAATCAGGATGCTGCCATTGAGCAGCAAGTCTGAGCGGTAATGCAGCGAGTCGGCACGCACCGCGTTGGAGCCGGTCTCGCGCACCACGCGGTGTTGCAGCATCAGCAGGGCCATGGTCAGCCCCAGCGACAAGATAATCACGCCGATACTCAGCCACGGTGCGCCGACCGGCTCCGGATGCTTGAGCCGTTCATAGGCCTGGAGCGCAATCAGTACCGCACTGCCGGCGATAAACAAGGCTTGCGCCATACCCGCCAGCGACTCTGCCTTGCCATGCCCATAACGATGATCGTCATCGGCGGGGCGCAGGGCGTAATGCACCGCCAGCAAGTTCAGCAGCGAGGTCACGCCGTCGAGCAGCGAGTCGGTCAACCCGGCGAGCATGCTCACCGAGCCGCTGAGCCACCAGGCGATGGCCTTGGTCACAATCAACACACAGGCCACGCCCACCGAGGCGCGGGTGGCTAGGCGCAAGAGCCTTGCGTGTTCGGGGCTGCTGGTCATGAGCTGTCCTTACGCGGCAGGCTGCAGGCCCAGGGCCGCCAGTTGCTGCACGCTGCCCCTGAACTGGATCAGGCGTGGGTCGTCCAGCGGCAAGGTGCGGCCGGTTTCTTTCTGGATGATGCTTTGCAGCTTGGCGTTATCGACCTTGCCGTCAGCGCCGATGGCTTCGTGCAGTTTCTCGGGGGCGACCTGGGCGGTCTTGCCCGGTTCGAAGTAAATGGCGCCCGTGGCGAAGTCGACACCGAAGGCGATCAGGCCGGGGATCACATAAAACAACAGGCCGAGGGCATCGAGTACCGCGATGGTCGGGTCGATCTTGCCATCGATCTGGCCACGACGGTCGGGGTAGAAAATCGACCCGCAGGCGGTAAGTTGGCTCAGCAGGGTAACGGCGAGGACACCGCCGATGACACGGGAAGCGATACGCATGAAAAAGTCTCCTGAACATATTTAAGGGTGACTATAAGCCAGATCGGCCAGGCGCCGATGAACCAATGTGGGAGCTGGCTTGCCTGCGATTGCGACGGTTCAGGAAATACAGCGGCAACTGTCACACCGCTATCGCAGGCAAGCCAGCTCCCACCTTCGACTGCATTCACAGCCCAAAGCGTGGGTGTTTTTAAGACCCGCATCGGCACTCGGCAGTTCGCCGTTATACTCGCCGCTCTGCTTTGGAGCCAGTATGAATTCGTTGCCGATCGATGATGTTTTACCCGCCCTGCGTGACGCCTTGGCGCATCGCCATGAAGCCGTGCTGGAAGCGCCCCCCGGCGCCGGTAAAACCACCCGCGTGCCGTTGGCCTTGTTGCATGAGCCGTGGCTCGCCGGGCAAACCATCCTGATGCTCGAACCCCGGCGCCTGGCTGCCCGTGCTGCTGCCGAGCGGCTGGCCAGTGAACTGGGTGAAAAGGTCGGTGAGACCGTGGGCTACCGCATTCGGCTGGACAGCAAAGTCGGCCCCAATACGCGTATCGAGGTGGTCACCGAAGGTATCCTCACCCGCCGCCTGCAGGACGACCCGGCGCTGGACGGCGTGGGCTTGTTGATCTTCGACGAATTCCACGAGCGCAGCCTCGATGCCGACCTGGCGCTGGCCCTGAGCCTTAACGGTCGCGAGCTGTTTCGCGACGAGCAGCCGCTGAAGATCCTGCTGATGTCGGCCACCCTCGAAGGGGAGCGCCTGGCGGGCTTGCTGGATGACGCGCCGATCCTGCGCAGTGAAGGGCGCATGTTCCCGGTGCAGATGCGCTGGGGGCGGCCGTACCAGGCCGGGGAGTTTATCGAGCCGCGCGTGGTGCAAACTACCCTCGAAGCCCTGCATGACGAGCCCGGCAGTGTGCTGGTATTTCTGCCGGGGCAGGCGGAGATTCGCCGGGTCAACCAGCAACTGACTGAGGCCTTGGGTGATCGCCCTGATGTACTGTTATGCCCGTTGCACGGTGAGCTGGACCTCAACGCCCAGCGCGCCGCCATCGACCCGGCGCCGGCCGGCAAGCGCAAAGTGGTGCTGGCCACCAACATCGCCGAGACCAGCCTGACCATCAACGGCGTACGCGTTGTGATCGACGCCGGGCTGGCGCGGGTGCCGCGTTTCGACCCCGGCAGCGGCATGACCCGCCTCGACACCCAGCGCATCTCCCGCGCCAGCGCCACCCAGCGCGCCGGCCGGGCAGGGCGGTTGGAGCCGGGGGTGTGTTACCGGTTGTGGTCCGAAGACCAGCACGACGGTCTGGCCGCTTATGGCAGCGCGGAAATCCTCGCCGCTGACCTGGCAGGGCTGGCCTTGCAACTGGCCCGTTGGGGTGTGAAGCCCAACCAGTTGGTGTGGCTGGACGTACCACCGACTGCCGCGTATGCCCAGGCCCAAGATCTGTTGCAACGCCTCGGTGCATTGGACGAAGAAAACCTCACTGCCCATGGCCAGAAGATGGCCGAGTTGCCGGCTCACCCGCGTATCGCCCATCTGTTATTACGTGGCCAGGACCTGGGCCTCGCCGCCACCGCCTGCGACGTGGCAGCCTTGTTGGGCGAACGCGACATCTTGCGCGGCGGCGGTGCCGATTTGCACAGCCGCCTGGCGCTGATGTCCGGTGAAGAACGTGCGCGCGGCACCCAGGGGGGCGTGCAGCGCGCCAAGCAACTGGCCCGGCAATACCGTGGCTACCTGCGCGGCAAGGCGACCCTGCCGGTGGACAACCCCGACCACCCGCGCTGGCTCGGCGCCTTGCTGGCATTGGCCTACCCGGACCGCGTCGCCCAGCAACGGCGCCCTGGTGGCGCTGAATATCGTCTGGCCAATGGCCGAGCAGCGCTGTTTGCCGAAGCCGACAGCCTGATGAAACAACCCTGGCTGGTGATCGCCGACCTGGGCAGCCGCCAGGGCCAGCGTGAAGAGCGCATCTACCTGGCGGCGGATTTTGCCCCGGCGCTGTTCGACACGGTGCTGGCCGAGCAAGTGCGCAACGTCGACCAACTCGACTGGGACGAGCGCGAAGGCGTCTTGCGTGCCGAGCGCCAACGCAAAGTCGGTGAACTGGTGCTCAGCCGCGAACCCCTGACCGGCCTCGACGAATCCGCTCGCAGCCAGGCGCTGGTCAACCTGGTGCGCCGCAAAGGCCTGGAACTGCTGCCCTGGACCCCGGAACTGCGTCAGTGGCAAGCCCGTGTGATGCTGCTGCGCCAACTGGATGCCGGCAACACCAGCGAGTGGCCCGACATCAGTGACAAGGCCCTGCTCGCGGGCCTGGAGCACTGGCTGATGCCTTACCTGGGCAAGGTCTCGCGCCTCAGCCATTTCGCCAACCTGGATATTTCCAGCTACCTGCACAACCTGCTGCCATGGCCCTTGCCCCAACGCCTGGAAGAGCTGGCGCCGCAGCATGTGAAAGTGCCTTCAGGGTCATCGGTACGCCTGGACTACAGCGAACAGCCGCCGATCCTGGCGGTGCGCTTGCAGGAATTGTTCGGGTTGGCAGACACCCCGCGCATTGCCGGTGGGCGCCTGGCCGTGAAGCTGCACCTGCTGTCCCCGGCGCGGCGACCGGTGCAGGTCACGCAGGACCTGGCGAACTTTTGGCGCAGTACCTATGCCGAGGTGAAGAAGGATTTGAAAGGGCGCTACCCCAAGCATTACTGGCCGGATGACCCGTTGGTGGCCGAAGCGACGGCCCGGATCAAGCCGCGTAAGTAGGCGCGATGCAGTTCAAATGTGGGAGCTGGCTTGCCTGCGATCGCATCGCTGCGGTGTCACTGAAAGACCGCATCGGCGGCATCGCAGGCAAGCCAGCTCCCACAAAAGATTAAGGGTGTGGGTTATTGCGCGGCAGGCAGCAGGAAGCGGGCGATAACCGGGAGATGGTTGGAAATGCGCAATGTGTCCTCCTGCCTCACCTTCGCCTCCACCCGCTTGATGCGCGGGCTGTAGAACAGATAATCCAAGGTGCGATCCGGCCCGTCCAGGCTCGGGTCATTGGGGAAGTGCGTCAGCCATTTTTCTCGATCAATCCCGCTGGACTCGCTGTTACGCGGGATCATCGGGTACTTGTCCCACAGCAGGTGCAACTCGCTGTCCGGCGCATACTGCCCACGCTTAGCCGCGTCCAGGCGCAGGTATTGGCCCAGTGGCAGCAGATTGAAATCCCCGCCGATCAACCAGGGCGTGCCCCGGCCTTCGAACTTGTCCAGCAGCTTGGCCGTGGCTTGCACTTGTTGTTGCGCTGCCGAGCGGCCAGGTGCGCCGCCGTCCAGGCGTGTATTGAGCACCGCCAGTTGGCCGCCATCGCTCAAGGGCAGGTAAGTCAGTAGCAACGCAGGTTTAGGTTGGAACTGCCGGCTGATGAAGTTGGTTTCGGCGGCCGGCAGTTGCAGGCGCTCGGCGTGTTCGATCTGATAGCGGCTGAGCGTAGCGAGCTTGCGCCCGACACTGCCGAAGATATGCAGGCTGGGCACAAAGTCGGCCTTCCAGTCGAACGCCTGGGCGCTGCAGGGGTAGAGGTCCACCAGACGCTCCTGCAACAGCGCAAGCTGGTCCTGATAATGGGAAGGCTTGGCGCCTTCGTCGACTTCCTGCAACAGCAGGATGTCGGGTTGTTCGTCGCGAATCACCCGCGCCACTTCGTCGAGGCTAAAGGCCATGTCTTCGACGGTGGGGCGATCGTCTGGCCCGCTGCCGTCCGGGGTGTCGTACCAGAACACGTAGTTCTTGCCGGCCAGGTATTGCACATTCCAGGTCATGACCTTGAGCGCCTGCCCCGGCAACAGTGTCGGCGCACGGGGTGCCACGCAGCTGACGGGCAGGGTCTCTTTGTCGGCAGGGCGCCAGGTCAGGCTGTAGATCAGCGCGGCCAGCAGGCCGGCGATGATCAACAGGCTCAACAGGGTGATGCGCAATAAACGGGTCATCGGCTCGGCTTATATGCGTGTCAGAAGAGCCACGGAGCATATCACCGCACGTCGGCGTCGCCACCGATCAGCATGAATAAACGGAACAGCACCACGCTGGTGAACAGTTGCAGGAAGCTGTGGGCACTGTCCATCAACAGCCCCAGCAGCGGCGCGGGCTCGGGATACGCCGCCACGCTGGCACCCTTGAGCAGCCACAACGGCGTCATCACGCACAGCAGGCATACCAGGATCCGCCAGAAATGCCCGCGGGTCAGGCGAAAGCTTTCCTTCATCGCCGCCAGCGCCGGCATGCCGCGCAATACCAGCAGGTATTCGGCAAACGCCAGCACCACCATCAGCCACAAGCCCGGCAGAAAATACAGCGACAGCCCCAGCAGAATCAGCAAGGTGCTCATCGCCGTCAGCAGGGCGAAACGCGGCCACAGGCTCAGGGCCATGGCCCATACATCCTTGGTACGCGGCGACTCGCCCCGGGTGCGGGCGTCGAGAAACAGGATCAGGGCGCCGGTGTACAGCGGGTACACCAATAAACCCACGACCACGCTGTAGCCGGGAAACGCATCCGGGCCCAGCGTGTGGTCCAGCACCAGTTGCAGCAAGGCTTCGAGGATCACCAATGGCAGGCACAGCTGGACGATGGCGCCCAGGTTGCGCTGGGTAAAGCGGAAGGAGTCGCGCAAAACGTCTAACGGATTCATCAGGGTCATCACAGGCCTGGAAGCAGAGGGCGACACTTTAACCGATCAGGCTCAAAGGGGCGCAAACGTAAACCTTGAGTAAAGACCATTGAAACAACTCGTAACATCCCCATAACTGGAAAGCCCCCAGCCTGATCACAGGCGGGACCGGAATTTTTTATCGGCAATCTAACGAGGTCGCCATGAACAGCGAAGAGCAAACCCTGATCGATGGACTGTTTTCACGGTTGCAGCAAGCCGAAACGGACTCAGCCCCCCGCGACGCCCAGGCCGAAGCGCGGATCAAGGAGCATATGGCTCGCCAACCCGCCGTCGGCTACTACATGACCCAGTCGATTCTGGTGCAGGAACATGCGCTGCAGAGTCTCGATGCGCAAAACAAGCAACAGGCCCAACAGATCCAGCAATTGCAGGACGAGCTGCAACGGGCCAAAGCCACGCAACCGGCGCCGGCCAGCGGTGGTGGGTTCCTGTCGAGCATCTTTGGCGGCGGCTCCCGTGAGCCACAGCCTGCGCCGAGCAACTCAGGTGGCGGCTGGCGTGAGCCGGCGCGGCCCGCTTTTGGCCAGCCAGCGCCGCAACAGAACTATCAACAGCCGCAAGCACCGGTCGCCGCGCCAGCCGGCAGTGGCTTCCTCGGTGGTGCCATGAAGACCGCCGCAGGCGTGGCCGGCGGTGTGTTGCTGGCCGAAGGGATCAGCAGCCTGTTCCATCACAACGCGCAGCCCCAGGTGGTAGAAGAAATCATCGAACAACCGGCACCGGCCAGTGACCAGGGCAACTGGGGCAACGATGACCAGAAGTTTGCCGGCAATGACAGCTGGGGCAGCAACTCTGACAACTTCGCCGACAGCGATTATTCCGACGATTCCTCATCCTTTGGCGACGACGATTCCTTCGTCTGACACACCACGCCGGGGCGCTGCGGCGCTCCGGTCTGATTTTTTCCCGGAAACGCTCCCTTGGCTGGCATACTGGCGCCCTTTCCGGGCGCTGGCGCCTGGCTGTCCATGAGGAAGTGCGGTGAAAAAAATTGCAGTGTTCGCCGATGTGCAAAACCTCTACTACACCGTGCGCCAGGCCTATGGTTGCCACTTCAACTACGCCGCCCTGTGGGCTGACATCAGCGCGCGCGGGCAGATTGTCGAGGCGTACGCCTATGCCATCGACCGCGGCGACAGCAAGCAGCAGCAGTTCCAGCAGATCCTGCGCAACCTGGGCTTTACGGTAAAACTCAAGCCGTACATCCAGCGCAGCGACGGCTCGGCCAAGGGCGACTGGGACGTGGGCATCACGCTGGACATCATGGACGCCGCCGACCATGTCGACGAAGTCGTGCTGGCCTCCGGTGACGGTGATTTCGACATGCTGCTCGAGCGCATTATCCACAAGCATGGCGTGCGGGCCGTGGCCTACGGCGTGCCGGGGCTGACGGCCAACTCATTGATACGCGCCGCCAGCCACTATGTGCCGATCGAAGGCGCGTTGTTGCTCAAATAGATCGTAGAACGGAGTTGGAACAGGTTTGGAACGTATAGCGGTCATCGACTTTGAAACCACCGGCATCACCCCCAGCAGCCACTGCCGGGCCACGGAGATTGGCGTGGTCATCCTTGAGCGCGGGCAAATCGTGGACCGCTACCAGAGCCTGATGAATGCTGGCGTGCGCATACCGGCGTTTATCGAACAGCTCACCGGCATCAGCAACGCCATGCTGCGCAGCGCGCCCCCGGCTGAGCGGGTGATGAACGAGGTCAATGAGTTCGTCGGCACCACGCCCTTGATGGCGCACAACGCCGCGTTCGACCAGAAGTTCTGGGACTTTGAGCTCGGCCTGATCCGCCGCACCCGCCTGCAGAAATTTGCCTGCTCCCTGCTCCTGGCCCGTCGCCTGATGCCCGCGGCGCCCAACCACAAGCTCGGCACCCTCAACACCTACGCCAAACTGCCCCACACCGGCCAGGCTCACCGGGCGCTGGCGGACGCGGAAATGGCCGCTAACCTCACCGCGCACCTGGCCCGGGAACTGCGCCAGACTCACGGCCTGCGGGAGCTGTCCCATGACCTGTTGTGCACCTTGCAGAAAGTGCCGGCGGCGAAGATCAATGAGCACCTGAAGAAACATCGCGGGTTTTAAGGCCTGGCGCTGATCGTCCCCACGCTCCGCGTGGGCATGCATCTGGTGACGCTCCGCGTCACGACTTTAAGAGCGGACGCAGAGCGTCCAGGGCGGCATTCCCACGCAGAGCGTGGGAACGATCAGCAAGTCGCTAAATAAGTTGACTGACACACCGCCTTCGCGAGCAAAACATCGCGGGTTCTGATCCAGCCACCCCTCTCAAGAACACTGAAGTTCCAATGTGGGAGCTGGCTTGCCTGCGATAGCGGTGTATCAGCCAGCCATTTATTGCCTGACCCTCCGCTATCGCGGGCAAGCCCGCTCCCACAGGGGGTTATGCGTCGACTATCGAGGCTGTGCGCACTCCAGCGCCTGGTCCACCACCCCCTTCGCCATCTCCACCAAATGCATCACCGCCCGCTGCGGCGCCTTCATCACCTCACCCGACGCATTCGCTGTCTCCACCGCGCAGTGCAACAACTCCGCCGCATGGGCCAGGGCGTCTTCGAAGCTCAGGTTGTCATTGAGGATAAAGATCGGCGCATCCGGGGCGGATGCCTTGAGGTAGTAGTCGATGGCACGACGGTGGAGCAGGGCGTCTTCGCTGAGGAAGTCGGTTTTGGGCTGGGGTGGATCGGGGGTGACTTTTTTGACCATGGTGAAACTCCTTGCTGGAAGAAGTCGACACCGTTCGCTTGCACGCGAATTAGGGTGGCAACTGTGCGTAGGTGTGCAAGACCGGGGCAAGGATCCAAACCCAGCAGGCCCGAAGGCCTCCCACGCACAGCCGCCATAACAGGCATATTGGCTGTAGGTTTATTTATGATCTTGCTTGCCATCGGACTTGCACGTCCGGTCACCGAACATTCGATGACAGAGCGAGACTAGCTACCGAATCCGACGGAAACAAGGCCGTGGGATTCTCTCGGAAACGTCCCGCAAATGAAAGGGATCGGTCGTGCTGGCCAATGAAATACGGGGGGGTGAGGTCTCTTTCACCTGAGCGCTGAATGGTCGGTAGGCCAAATCCGGCTATGACCTAGGACCTTTCTGGTTTTCCTCTTTACTCCTCTATCGCGTCTTACTGCGACCTACCATCCCGTCTGTCACTCATGCACAGGGATTACAGTCATGCAGGAAAGCGATCTTCATACAGCGATTATGCGAAGCAAGTTGGAACTTGAATCAAATGGCATTGATCTGGGCTCCAGTTCAAGCATGGCGTTTCATGTGGGCAACACGATGACAAGCTGCCCGGCAGTCATGGTGTTGCCGAGTTCGCCAGGTTGGAGTCATGGCCCTCATTACCAGTTACTCAAGCCGATTCACGCTGACCCCGCTGTGCCGGATACGACGTTTGATGAACTCTGGAAATGTACACAGCAACACTACGGCCTCACGGCAGCCACCGTGATCACTGGCGCGGCGGGCATACCGATAAGCAAAATTGCGGTGGGTGCTTGGGTTCACGTCGGCTCCAGCAAAACCACGAACCTGGCTAGCCTGATCGGCATGCGCTTTTTCCCTCGTACATTGATCAGGCAACCCACCATGGCCAGAATGGCAAAGGCAACGTTTGGCACGGTTCGGGTATTTGGCATCATCGGGCGAGGCATACCCTTCGTTGCTGCCGGGCTTGCAGTCTTTGACCTAGTCAGTATTGGTAAGTGTGCCTATGAGGCGAGAAATGGAAGGTAGCCTGACCAGAGCCGACATCAGCGAAAAAGTGATCCAGCTATTCGTCGATATCATCGGCTTTATCGACCGAAGCGATGTGACGGAGCAAACCGATTTCATCCATGACTTCGACATCATTGATGACGATCTGACGTGCTTTGTCATGCAGATCAAGTGGCAGTTCAAGTTGCAAGCGACGCAGGAGGATTGGGATCACATCACGACCATCGAGCAGATAGTCGATCTGATCGTCCAGCGCAGATCGAGCCCTTTGTAGGAGCGAGCTTGCTCGCGAAGAACGCCAACGGTGACGCTGGCGTCCTGAATGCACGCGGCGCCCTCGGGTTTTTCGCGAGCAAGCTCGCTCCTACAGGGGGCGCGGCGGGCAACCGGTGAGGCCACTGGCGCCATCGCAGGCAAGCCAGCTCCCACAGTTGACCGCGTCGCTTGGGCAGATCAGCCAGCATTTTTGCCATTGGCTTCCAATTGCCCCAACGGCACCCGCCGCTCTATGGCGCTGGACAAAATAATCGAGGTCTTGCTGAAGCCGAACTTCGCTACCCGATTAATCAGGTTTTCCAGCTCGGGCATCGAGCCCACCGCCGCTTGCATGATCACGCACGGGTCGCCGGTGACCCGGTGGCATTCGGTCAGTTCGGGTATTTCCGCCAGGGCGTCGTAAACCTTTTGGCTGCCATGGTTGGTCAGTCGCAGTTCAATCACGCATTGAATCGGCAAACCCACTTTGGATAAATCCACCTTGGCCTGGTACCCGGTGATCACGCCGCTGGCCTCAAGCTTGGCCACGCGTTCGGCCACGGCGGGTGCGGAGAGGTTCACGGTGCGCGCCAGTTGCGCGTAGGAAGCACGGCCATCTTCAAGCAGGGCGCTGAGGAGCATGCGGTCGTATTTGTCCATGATAAGGCTCCGGTTGCGCATGGCTTTCGAAAGCACGGTTTATAGCCTTGATAACCATGGTTTGAGAAGTGTATTGGCGTTTTAAACAGGTTTTGTAACTTAAGTTTATCCACCTTCGTTTCTAGAATAAGTCTCCCATTTCCTGCCATAGAGCCGCCCAATGCCTGGCCCACGTCGCTTTCCCTTACCGTTGATCGCCGCCTTTTTTGCGTTGTATGTGATCTGGGGTTCCACCTACCTGGTGATCCGCATTGGCGTGGAGTACTGGCCGCCGCTGTTGCTGGCGGGGATTCGGTTTTGCACGGCGGGCGCGTTGATGTACGGCTTTCTGAGGTGGCGCGGGGTGCCGGCGCCGACCTGGCCGCAGTGGAAGGCGGCCGGGATGATCGGCATTTTGTTGCTCACCGTGGGCAATGGTGGCGTGAGTGTGGCCGAACATATGGGCGTGTCGTCCGGCGTGGCCGCGCTGGCGGTGGCGACGGTGCCGCTGTTTACCTTGCTGTGTGGGTTTTTCTGGGGCGCACGTAACACACGGTTGGAATGGGCCGGGGTGCTGCTGGGGATCATTGGCATTGCCATGCTCAACATGGGCAGTACCTTGCAGTCGAGCCCACTGGGCGCGGTGTTGCTGTTGATGGCGGCGGCGTCCTGGGCCTTCGGCTCGGTGTGGAGTCGCCACTTGCCGCTGCCCCAAGGCGCCATGGCCAGCGCCGCGGAAATGCTCGTGGCCGGTATGGCGCTGCTGATCGTCAGCGCGCTGTCCGGCGAGCACCTGCAGGCCATGCCGCCGCTGGAAGGCTGGCTGGCCCTGGCGTACCTCACGGTGTTCGGCTCGATCATCGCCTTCAACGCTTATATGTACCTGCTCAAGCACGTACGCCCGGCGGCGGCGACCAGCTACGCCTATGTGAACCCGGCCGTGGCCGTGTTACTGGGGATTGTGTTCGTCGGTGAGAGCATCGGCCTGGAAGAAGCCTTGGCAATGCTGGTGATCATCAGCGCGGTGTTGCTGATCAGCCTGCCCCAATGGCGCAAGCCCAAACCGGAAATAAGGTAAACTGCCGCGCATTACGCCCTTGCGCTGAATTTTTCCTACGGTAACTACATGACTTTCGCCACCCTTGGCCTGATCGAACCCTTGCTGCGCGCCCTTGAGACGCTTGGCTACCAGACCCCGACGCCGGTGCAGGCCCAAGCCATTCCGGCCGTGCTGGCCGGTCGCGACCTGATGGCCGCAGCCCAGACCGGCACCGGCAAGACCGCAGGTTTCGCCTTGCCGCTGCTGCAACTGCTGACCCTGGAAGGGCCGAAAGTCGCCGCCAACTCGGCGCGTGCGCTGATCCTGTGCCCCACTCGCGAGCTGGCTGAGCAGGTTCACGCCAGCGTTGCCGAGTACGCCCAGCACCTGCCGCTGACCACTTACGCGGTGTACGGCGGCGTGAGTATCAACCCGCAGATGATGAAGCTGCGCAAGGGTGTGGATATTTTGGTCGCCACCCCTGGCCGCCTGATCGACCTGTTCCGCCAGAACGCGTTGAAGCTCAACCAGCTGCAAACCCTGGTGCTGGATGAAGCCGACCGTATGCTCGACCTGGGCTTCTCCGAAGAGCTTGCCAACATTTATCGCATGCTGCCGAAAAAGCGCCAGACCCTGCTGTTCTCCGCGACCTTCTCCGATGACATCCGCCTGCTGGCCGGGCAGATGCTCAACGACCCGCTGAGCATTGAAGTCAGCCCCCGCAACGTTGCCGCCAACACCGTCAAGCAGTGGGTTGTGCCGGTGGACAAGAAGCGCAAGCCGGAGCTGTTTGTGCACCTGATGCGCAAGGGCCGTTGGAAGCAAGTGCTGGTCTTCGCCAAGACCCGCAACGGCGTGGATGCGCTGGTGGACAAGTTGCAGGGCCTGGGGATCAACGCCGACGGCATCCATGGCGACAAACCCCAAGCCACCCGCCAACGCGCACTGGACCGCTTCAAGGCCAGCGAAGTGCAAATCCTGGTGGCCACCGATGTGGCGGCCCGTGGCCTGGATATCGAAGACCTGCCGCTGGTGGTCAACTTCGACCTGCCCATCGTGGCCGAAGACTACATCCACCGTATCGGCCGTACCGGGCGTGCGGGCAACACCGGTGAGGCGATTTCCCTGGTGTGTGCCGACGAGGTGAACATGCTCTCGGCGATCGAGATGCTGACCCGTCAGACCCTCACCCGCAAGATGGAACCGGATTTCGAGCCGGAGCACCGCGTGCCGGACACCGATGCCAGCGGGCAGGTGGTGAAGAAACCGAAAAAGCCGAAGAAGCCTAAGGCGTCCGGCGGTGGCGGCAAGCGCAACCTGGGCAAGTGGGTGGACAGTGGGGAAGTGGCGCCGGCCGAGCCTTCGATCAAGCCGGTGCGCAAGGTGCCGGTGTTTAATACCGGGCCGCGTAAGAAGAAGTGATTGATCGTTCCCACGCTCCGCGTGGGAACGCATCCTGTGACGCTCTGCGTCACGAACCTAAAGCGGGACGCAGAGCGTCCCTGGCGGCATCCCCACGCAGAGCGTGGGAACGATCAGCGTTGGAGCCACTCCAACATCCCCAGCCCAGCCGTCCGGCCACTGGCAAAACAGCCGGTCAGCAAATACCCACCGGTCGGCGCCTCCCAATCCAGCATTTCCCCCGCACAAAACACGCCAGGCAACGGCTTGAGCATCAACCGCTCATCCAGCGCTTCAAACGGCACACCACCGGCCGTGCTGATCGCCTCATCCATCGGCCGCGTCCTCACCAGCGTCAGCAGCAGCGCCTTGATATCCACCGCCAATTGCGCCGGATCGGTGAAGTGTTCAGCGGGCGTCAGCTCGCGCAACAACGCCGCTTTCACGCCATCCAATCCCAACTGACTGTGCAAATGCTTGCTCATCGAACGCGAGCCACGGGGCTTGGCCAGTGCGGCCTGCACCTTGTCCAGCGGCTTGCTGGGCAGCAAATCGATATGCACCGTGGCCGCACCGTCGCGGTTGATCGCTTCGCGAATCGGCGCCGACAAGGCGTAAATCAAACTGCCTTCAATGCCGGTGGCAGTGATCACGCATTCGCCCAACCGAGGCTTGTCATCCCCCAGGCCAATGGCGACGTTTTTCAACGGTGCGCCCGCGAATTTGCTGACCATCAACGCGCTCCATGCCGACACTTCAAACCCGCAGTTGCTCGGTTGCAGTCGCACATAGGGCAGGCCTTTGCCTTCAAACAGGTTGAGCCATGCACCGTCGGAGCCCAATCGCGACCAGCTGCCGCCGCCCAGGGCCAGCAGCACAGCGTCGCTGTGGACAACTTTTTCGCCGTCCGGGCTGTGGATAAGTAAATCGCCCTCAGCATTCCAACCCGTCCACCGATGCCGGGTGTGGATAACCACACCTTGCTCCCGCAGACGCTTGAGCCAGGCGCGCAACAGTGGCGCGGCTTTCATATCGGTGGGAAATACGCGGCCGGAGGTGCCAACAAGGGTTTGAATACCCAGGCCATGGATCCATTCGCACAACGCCTCGGCACCAAAGCTGCGCAGCAACGGCGCCATGTGCGGCGCGCGTTCAGCGTAGCGCGACAGGAACGCCGGGTACGCCTCGGAGTGGGTGATGTTCATGCCGCCCACGCCGGCCAGCAGGAACTTGCGCCCCACTGAAGGCATGCCGTCGTACAGATCCACGCGCACGCCCGCCTGGCTCAAGACTTCGGCGGCCATCAGCCCGGCGGGGCCGCCGCCGATAATGGAGACGTGGTGGGCAGAAGTCTGAGGCATGGGAAGGGCTACGGTGATGTGAATAGGCCGAGCATTCTACCCGACCATGACGCCGCTGCCTGATCAAAAAACGTACACTTTCCTACAGGCCATGCGGCTACTCGCTTGCAGCCGCTTACGCTCAAGTTATCCACAGGCCGTTCCACAGGCATTGTGGGTAACGCCCACAGCTCAATGACAGCCTGATGACGTCCACACCCGCTGCGCGCTGTGGTGCAGGATGCCGTGGCGGCGGGCGAGGGCGGGGCGGTCCTTGCTGTAACCGCCGCCGATCACGCCCATCACCGGTATGTCGCGGCCCAGGCAGTGGCGCATCACGCTTTCATCACGGGCGGCGACGCCTGCATCTGTCAGCTTGAGGTAACCAAGGGCGTCGTCCTTATGCACATCCACGCCGGCGTCGTACAGCACCAGGTCCGGCTGGTAGAGCGGCAGCAGGTAGTTGAGCGCGTCATCCACCACCTTGAGGTAGTCGGCATCGCCCATGCCCATGGGCAGCGGGATGTCCCAGTCGCTCTGGGCCTTGCGTGCCGGGAAGTTCTTTTCGCAGTGCAGCGACACGGTGATGGCGTCCGGCGTGTCGTGCAGGATGCGTGCGGTGCCGTCGCCCTGGTGCACGTCGCAATCGAAGATCAGCACGCGATTGACCCGGCCGCTGGCCAACAGGTAATGGCTGATCACCGCCAGGTCATTAAAAATGCAGAAACCCGCCGGATAATCGTAATGGGCATGGTGGGTGCCACCGGCCAAATGGCAGGCCAGGCCATGTTCGAGGGCTTGTTCGGCGGCCAGGATCGAGCCGCCCACCGCGCGCACCGTGCGCCGGGCCAGGGCTTCGCTCCACGGCAGGCCGAGGCGGCGTTGGTCTTCGCGGGACAGTTCGCCGCTCATGTAGCGTTCGATATACCCAGGTTCATGGGCCAGGGCCAAAATGTCTGCCGGGCACAGCGGCGGGCGCAGCAATTGGCTGTCTTCGGTCAGGCCGCTGTCCACCAGGTGGTCACGCAACAGGCGAAACTTGTCCATGGGGAACCGGTGGTCCGCCGGGAACTCAGGGCTGTAGTCTTCGTGGTAGATCAATGGCAAGGGCATGGGATTTTCTGACGGGAACCTGCGACGAATCTTAACAGCGCTGTACACTCACGCACATGGCAAGGCAGGGGGGACCCATGGAGCCGATACTGGAATTGGAAAGTGCACGCTTGGTGCTGCGCCAATGGCGCGACAGCGACCTGCCGGACTTTGCGCGCATGTGCGCCGACCCGCAGGTGATGCGCTACTTTCCGGCTCAATTGAGCCACTTGGAAAGCGCCGCGCTTATCGGCCGGATTCGCGGGCATTTTGCTGAATATGGCTTTGGTTTTTGGGCCTTGCAGCGCAAGGACACGGGCGAATTTATCGGCCTGACCGGGCTTGCGAATGTCAGCTTTGAAGCCGGCTTTACCCCGGCGGTGGAAATCGGCTGGCGCCTGGCCCGCGAACATTGGGGCCTGGGTTATGCCAGTGAGGCCGCCTGGACAGCGTTGCGCTGTGGTTTTGACCGCTTGCAACTGGACGAAATCCTGGCCTTCACCACCGAGAGCAATCTGCCCTCACAAAAAGTCATGCAGGCCATCGGTATGCATTACGATCCGCAGGCAGATTTTGAACACCCGAAAGTCGCAGCCGGTGACCCGCTGCGACCGCATGTTTTGTACCGCATCACCCGCGCCCAATGGTTGGACACGCTGCACGGATAAGCAGCCCGGAATGCCCTATTGATTGTAGGAGTTGCTCTATGAGCCAAGTATTGGAAGATCTGGTGGACTTGCTGACCCTGGAGCCGATCGAGGAGAACCTCTTTCGCGGCCGCAGCCAGGACCTGGGCTTTCGCCAGCTGTTCGGCGGCCAAGTGCTCGGCCAGTCGCTGTCGGCGGCCAGCCAGACCGTAGAAGAAGCGCGGCATGTACATTCCCTGCACGGTTATTTCCTGCGCCCTGGCGATGCCGCGTTGCCGGTGGTGTATTCGGTGGACCGCGTGCGCGATGGTGGCAGTTTCAGCACGCGTCGTGTCACCGCGATTCAAAAGGGCAATCCGATCTTCACCTGCACGACCTCGTTCCAGTACGACGAACAAGGCTTCCAGCACCAGACCACCATGCCGGTGGTAGTGGGCCCGGAAAACCTGCCGTCGGAGCTGGAGCTGACCCAGCAACGTGCGCACCTGATCCCCGAGCACATGCGCGACAAGCTGCTGTGCCCCAAGCCCATCGAAGTGCGCCCGGTCACCGAAAAAGACCCGTTCAACCCGCAGCCGTCCGACCCGGTCAAGTACGTGTGGTTTCGTGCCGACGGTGCCTTGGCGGACACACCGGCGTTGCATAAATACCTGTTGGCCTATGCCTCGGACTTTGGCCTGCTGACCACCTCGCTGCTGCCCCATGGCAAGACCGTGTGGCAGAAAGACATGCAGGTCGCCAGCCTCGATCACGCGCTGTGGTTCCACGCCGACCTGCGTGCCGATGACTGGTTGTTGTACGCCATGGACAGCCCGTGGGCTGGCAACTCCAGGGGGTTCTCCCGGGGCAGCGTGTACAACCGCGCCGGGCAACTGGTGGCGTCGGTGACCCAGGAAGGTTTGATCCGCCATCGCAAGGATTGGGCATGAGCCTCGGCGACGTTAGGCACTGGGTGTTCGACATGGACGGCACCCTCACGGTGGCCGTGCATGATTTTGCCGCTATCCGCGTGGCGCTGGACATTCCACCTGAAGACGACATCCTCACGCACCTGGCGGCCTTGCCGGCGCCGGTTGCAGCCGCCAAGCACGCCTGGTTGCTGGAGCACGAGCGCGAGCTGGCCCTGGGTTCGGTGGCGGCGCAAGGCGCGGTGGAATTGGTACGCGAATTGGCCGGGCGCGGTTATCGCTTGGGGATCCTGACCCGCAATGCGCGGGAGCTGGCCCATATCACCCTGGAGGCGATAGGCCTGGCGGACTGCTTTGCCATTGAGGATGTGCTGGGGCGCGATGATGCGCCGCACAAGCCGGATCCCGGTGGGTTGCTGAAACTGGCGGCGGCTTGGGACGTAGCACCCCGCGACATGGTGATGGTCGGGGATTACCGCTTTGACCTGGATTGTGGTCGGGCAGCGGGCACCAGGACGGTGTTGGTGAACTTGCCGGAGAACCCTTGGCCGGAATTGGCGGATTGGCATGCCGAGGATTGTGCGGCGCTGCGCCGAATGATCTAAGCCGGGCGACAGAGAGCAAATGTGGGAGCTGGCTTGCCTGCGATAGCGGTGGGTCAGCTGACACTTTATCAACTGACAGTCCGTCATCGCAGGCAAGCCAGCTCCCACATTTTGATGGGGTTCCTTCAGGTGCTACTGGGCGAACAGTACCTTTTCTCCCTCTGGCGAGGTAAACATTTTGTCCCCGTCATGTCCCACCCCCGGCACTTCTACCAGCCGGTGGCCCAACTGCGGATGCCGCTGCTTGAGGTAGTCAAAATAGTTGTGGCCACGCATCAGCCGATACGCACCCTGGGTTTCGGCTTCGCAGCTTTTATCCAATGCCGGGTGGTTGGGGTCGGTGTCCTGCTGGCCCAACAGGTAAGTGATGTCGCGTGAGACGTAGTCTTGTTCCAGTTGCTGGGCACCTCGGCCCCCCACGTAATCCGGCAGGTTTTGCATGCCGTACTTCCAGTCGTTAAAGCCTGGGCAATTGGCGATGTCGAACGTCACCGGGCGCTGCGGGCTGAAGTACGCATAGGACGACGGGTTAGCCACCACATACCGCAGGCGGATGCCCTCGGAGTTCAGCAACGGGTGGTCGTGGCCGGTGAGGGCGAAGCGCTGCACCACTTGGCCGCCACCGGAATGCCCTGCGACCACGATTTCTTTCAACGCCGGGAACAGTTTGTGGTTGCCCAAGTGCTTGATGATCTGGTCCAGAGCGCCATAAGAGCTGATCTGCCCTGGGCCGGTGGACGCTTCGCCGGCCATCCAGTCGTTACCCGTCCAACGCACCACCTCGTGGCCCAGGTGATTGCGCTTCACGTCGGCTTGATTGAGAAACTGCGGCGCGATCACCAGCGTAGTACCGCCCACCCCGGCATGCTCGGCGGCGTCGATGCCGCTTTGCAGGTAGGTTTGTGCATTGCGCAGGCGGCCATGCACGATGATCAATGCGCGTGTGACCTTGGGCAGTGGTTCGCGCCAATCCTGGCTCAGGCCCAGGCTGAGGTCGCCGGCCTCCAGATGAAAGCGATCGGGGCTGACCACCTTGACGCCGTGTTCGGCTGCGAAGGTGCAACAGGACACGAGCACACCCAGCAGTAACCCCCATCGTTTGATCATTTAGAGACTCTTGGCCGCGAAGGTATCGCATTGAGTGATCTGGCCCTGGGCGAAGCCGGTCTTGAACCAGCGCACGCGCTGGGCCGAGGTGCCGTGGGTGAACGAGTCTGGTACCACGCGCCCCTGGCCTTGTTGCTGCAAGCGGTCATCGCCGATGGCATTGGCTGCGTTCAGGGCTTCTTCGATATCGCCGGGTTCCAGCCAGTTCAGACGTTTTTGCGCATGGTTGGCCCACACGCCGGCAAAGCAGTCGGCTTGCAGCTCCTGGCGAACCAGCAGGCCACCGTCGCCTTCCATCTGCCGGCCCTGTTGGCGCGCCGCCTGGATCTTGGACGAGATGCCCAGCAACGTTTGTACGTGGTGCCCGATTTCGTGGGCGATCACGTAGGCCTGGGCGAAATCACCGGCGGCCTGGAAGCGTTGCGACATTTCCCGGAAGAAATCCAGGTCCAGGTACACCTGCTGGTCAGCCGGGCAGTAGAACGGGCCGCTGGCCGAGGTGGCGCCACCACAGGCTGAGTTCACCCGGCCACGGAACAGGATCAGTTTCGGGTTCTTATAGGCCAGCCCATTTTCCTGGAACACTTGGCCCCAGGTGTCTTCGGTATCGCCCAGCACAGCGCGCACAAAGTCGGCTTGCTCATCGTTGGCTGGCGGCGCTTGACGCGGCTGGGTACTGACCGATGGCGCCTGTTCCATCTGGCCGGTCAATTGACCAAGAATCTGCATCGGGTCCTGGCCGGTCAGCCAGCCAATGCCAACGATCAGCACGATGGCCGTGAGGCTCAGGCCCTTGCCGCCGCCGAAGCGCATACCGCCACCGCCGCCACCACTGTCGTTACGGGCATCCACCACGTTGTCGCTGCGTCGGCCTTTTTTCCATAGCATGGGAGCAATCCTCTGTGTGCAAACCGTGATTGATTATGGTCGGTATTAACGGCAATAGCCTTCGCCAGTGGCGACGATCAGGCAGTCTTTTTTATCTGCCAGCCATTTCAAGCCGGTGGCGGCGCCGTCGCCAGCGCGCAACAACTGCGGGCCGTCGGGGCGGATGAAGGCGATGCCGTCTTCGGTGGCCTCACCTTTGAAGGTGCCGGCGTCATCGGCGTCGAGGCCGTATTGCATGGTCAGCAGGTAGTGGCCACGGCCAATGCTGTCGTCCTTGGCGATGGTCAGGTGCAAGCCTTCGACACCGACCCACTTGCCTACCCATTTATCGGTCGGCGGAGTCTCGGGCACCAGGGTCGCTTGCACGGAAGCCGGCGCGGGCTTGGGGGCTTCTTTCGGGGTTTTATCGCAGGCGGCGAGCAGGGCGAGGGCAGACAGGGCAAAGAGGATTTTTTTCATAGCGGCAAGGCCTTGGTTAAATAGTGTGCAACGCCGGGGCGAGCGTGCAGCGTTGGACTCGGATCCATCGATTTAGTGCGCTGTTCGCCCAGTGTTTGGTTATGCTCTTGGGGCAGACTCCGGCCCGGCTGCTAGATTACCGGGTTGAGCGCGACTTGGTTCAGCGCTCAGCGTCCCGCTCGCCACACAAGAGAATTCAATGACTGTCAGTACCCCGCTCTCCGGCGTCAACCATCCGTTCAAAGGCATCCTGCTGATTGTGCTGGCGACGTTCCTGTTCTCCAGCCACGACGCCTTGTCCAAATACCTGGCCGGGTTTTACCCGATCGTGATGGTGGTGTGGGCGCGGTACATGGTCCACACCTTGCTGATGGCCGGGATCTTCCTGCCGCAATCGGGCCTGCGCGTGTTGCGCAGCAAGCGGCCGGGCATGCAGGTGGTGCGCGCGTTATGCCTGTTGGGCACCAGCCTGTTCTTCACCACAGCGCTGCATTACATCCCGTTGGCCGAAGCTACAGCGGTGAACTTCCTGGCGCCGATCCTGGTGACGGCGCTGTCGGTGCCGTTGCTCGGTGAGCACGTGACCCGAGGCCAGTGGCTAGCGGTGATCTGCGGGTTTATCGGCGTGGTGATCATTATCCACCCCGGCGGCGAGCTGTTTACCCCGGCGGTGTTGCTGCCGCTGTGTTCGGCGCTGTTCTTCTGCTTCTACCAGTTGCTCACGCGCATCCTCAGCCAATACGACAGCCCGACCACCAGCAACTTCTTCGCCGGCCTGTGCAACACCTTGGTGATGAGTGCAATGGTGCCGTTCTTCTGGCAAGTGCCGACGCTGTGGCATGCGGTGATGATGCTGGCGCTGGGCACCTGCGGGATGACCGCGCACCTGATGCTCACCCAGGCGTTCCGCTTCGCGGCGCCGGCCTTGCTGGCGCCGTTTGGCTATTGCCAGATCGTGTTTGCGGGGTTGTTGGGCTGGCTGGTGTTCAGCCATACCCCCGATATGACCACGGTGGTGGGTATCGGGGTGATCTGCATGAGCGGGTTGGCCGCTGCCTGGCAGCAGCGGCGCAGGTAGATCAAACGTCTACGGTAGGGATCTTGCGCGGCGCCATGAAGTACATCCACACCAGTGCGATGAAGTACATCGCCGGGATCAGGGTGAACAACACCGTGTAGTTGTTGTTGGTCACCGTGAGGATATGGCCGACGATCTGGGTCATGAACATGCCGCCGATGGCCGCGCACATGCCGCCGAAACCGAACACCGTGCTCATCATGTGCTTGGGCGTGTAGTCCATCACCAGGCTCCAGATGTTGGCGGTCCAGGCCTGGTGCGCGCCGATGGCCAGGGAGATGGCAAACACCGCGACCCACAGCTGGCTGGAGCCGGCCGCCATGATGACGCCGACGATGCAGCAGGCGAACAGCAGCATCGACAACAGCCGCGCCTTGATCGAGTTCATCCCACGGCCAATCAGGAATGACGACAGGATCCCGCCCCCGACGCTGCCAAAGTCGGCGGTGAGGTAAATGATGATCAGCGGAATGCCCATCTGGGTCACGTTGATGCCCAGGTTGTATTGCTGATTCAAGAACGGCGGCAGCCAATACAGGTAGAACCAGAACACCGGCGCGGTCAGCGAGTAGGCGAGGGCGAAGGCCCAAGTGCCACGCATGCGCAGGATGCGGCTGAACGGCACGCGGGGTTGTTCGGGTTCGACTTCCTGTTGCACGTAGTCCAATTCGGATTGTTTAACCGTGGGGTGGTCTTCCGGGTTGTAATACTTCAAGCCCCAGAGCACCAGCCAGATACCGCCCAGTGCCGACATGCACAGGAACGCTGCCTGCCAGCCCCACACGTGCAGGATCAACGGCAGCAGCATGGGCGTCATCATCGCGCCGACGTTGGTGCCGGCGTTGAAGATGCCGGTGGCCACTGCACGTTCACCCGCCGGGAACCACAAGCGTGTGGTCTTGACGCAGGCCGGGTAGTTGGCGGCTTCGGTCAGCCCGAGGACAAACCGGCAGACCATAAAGCCGACCGCCGAGGTGGCCAGGCCATGGGCGCCGGTGGCCAGGCTCCACAGCAGCACGGCGCAGAAGAACACGCGCTTGACGCCGACCCGGTCAATCAGGCGGCCTTGCAGCACAAAGCCGATGGCGTAGCCGACCTGGAACCAGAAGTTGATGTTGGCGTAGTCCATCGCCGTCCAGCTCATTTCCTTGGCGAGGATCGGTTGCATCACGCCCAGGGCGGCGCGGTCGATGTAGTTCAAGGTGGTGGCAAAGAACACCAGGGCCAGCATGCCCCAGCGCGTTTTACCCACGGCCAGGGCACCGCGGATCTTGTCGCCGATGCCGGCGTGCGGGTTGCCCGGGCGCGCGGCCAGGGCTGAATTTTGCAGAGGCATGAGGTTTGTACCCGTTTTTTGAAATTCTTATGGTGTGTTCTGGGTCTTTGTTACGTGAGCGAATTACCCGGTCGATGGTGCGCAGTGGTTAAAAAGTCGTCAATTCGCCAAAGGGGCTTAGTGTTCGATAATCGCACCAAAAACTAACCGGTTCGTACATTTTAATTGCTGCCTGTAGGCTGGGGGCGAATAATTTGCCACAAACAACAATTGCCGGGAGTCTTCCATGCAACGTTCTATCGCCACTGTGTCCTTGAGCGGCACCCTGCCGGAAAAACTCGAAGCCATCGCCGCCGCCGGGTTTGATGGGGTGGAGATCTTTGAGAACGACTTGTTGTATTACGACGGCAGCCCTCGGGAAGTTAGGCAGATGTGCGCCGACCTCGGCATCGCCATCACCCTGTTCCAGCCGTTTCGCGACTTCGAAGGCTGCCGCCGTGATCGCCTGGCGCGCAACCTGGAGCGCGCCGAACGCAAATTCGATCTGATGCAAGAGCTAGGCACCGACCTGGTGCTGGTGTGCAGTAACGCCTCGGCCGACAGCGTGGGTGACGAACGCATTCTGCTCGATGACCTGAGCCTGCTGGCCGAACACGCGGGCAAGCGCGGCCTGCGCATCGGCTATGAAGCGTTGGCCTGGGGCAAGCATGTGAACACCTGGCAGCAGGTATGGAACCTGGTGCGCCAGGTCGATCACCCAAGCCTGGGCGTGTTGCTCGACAGCTTCCACACCTTGTCGCTCAAGGGCGACCCGAGTGGCATCGCCCAGATCCCCGGCGACAAGATTTTCTTTGTGCAAATGGCCGACGCGCCGATCCTGGCCATGGATGTGCTGGAGTGGAGCCGGCATTTCCGTTGCTTCCCCGGCCAGGGCGAATTTGACCTGGCGGGCTTTCTCGCGCCGATCATCCAAAGTGGCTACACCGGGCCCTTGTCCCTGGAAATTTTCAACGATGGCTTCCGCGCCGCGCCCACTCGTGCGAATGCGGCAGATGGCTTGCGCTCGTTGCTGTACCTCGAGGAAAAAACCCGCCAGCGCCTGGCGCAAGAGGCACCCGCTGCGCCAGTGGACATCCTGTTTGAAACCCCGGCGGCCAGCGAGTACGACGGGATCGAATTCCTCGAATTTGCCGTGGATGAAAGCCTTGGCGCCAAACTGAGCAATTGGCTGGAACGCCTGGGGTTTGCCAAGGCCGGCCAGCATCGCTCCAAGAATGTGGGCCTGTTGCGCCAGGGCGATATCAATCTGATCCTCAACTGCGAACCCTATTCCTTCGCCCACAACTTTTTCGAGGCCCATGGCCCGTCGCTGTGCGCCACCGCAATTCGGGTCAAGGACAGTGCCAAGGCCCTGGAGCGGGCGGTGGCCTACAAGGGCCAGCCTTATCGCGGCCTGGTCGGCCCCAACGAACTGGAATTGGCCGCCGTGCGTGCACCGGATGGCAGCCTGATTTACCTGGTCGACCCCAGCGAAGGCGGGCTGTACGACACCGATTTCAACCTGCAAACGGCTGCGCCCGCCAGTGGCGGCTTGCTGCGCATCGACCATATGGCCATGGCGCTGCCGGCCGACAGCCTCGACAGTTGGGTGTTGTTCTACAAAAGCCTGCTGGATTTCGAAGCCGATGACGAAGTGGTCCTGCCCGACCCCTACGGCCTGGTGAAAAGCCGTGCATTGCGCAGCCGTTGCAGTTCGATTCGCCTGCCGTTGAATATCTCCGAAAACCGCAACACCGCGATTTCCCACGCGCTCTCCAGCTATCGCGGTTCGGGCGTGCACCACATTGCCTTCGATTGCGCGGATATTTTCGCCGAGGTACGCCGGGCCAAAGAAGCCGGTGTGCCGTTGCTGGATATCCCGCTCAACTATTACGACGACCTGGCGGCACGCTTCGATTTCGACGAGGAGTTCCTCAGTGAGTTGGCGTATTACAACGTGCTGTACGACCGCGACGCCCAGGGCGGTGAGTTGTTTCATGTGTACACCGAGGCGTTCGAGGGGCGGTTTTTCTTCGAGATCATCCAGCGCAAGAATGGCTATGCCGGCTACGGCGCTGCCAACGTCGCGGTGCGTCTGGCGGCGATGGCCAAGTCGCGCAGTGGGGCGGTACGCCAGGCTCGGCTATAACCGCAAGGCAGGTGCTTCCTTCGGGGAGCGCCGCGGCCCATAATCAGCGCCTGCACAACAATGGCCGTGAGCGCACCATGACCTCGAGTCCCGATCTCCCCGCGGTAGCTGATGCACCGCGCAAGAGTCGCAAGAACAATCCGGAAAAGACCCGGGAGAATATTCTCCAGGAAGCCATTGTCGAGTTTGTTCAACAGGGCCTGGCCGGCGCTCGCGTAGACGCCATCGCCGAGCGCATTCACACCTCCAAGCGCATGATCTATTACTACTTCGGCAGCAAGGAGCAGCTATACGTCGAGGTGCTGGAGAAGCTCTACGGTGATATCCGCAACACCGAAACGCGCATGAACCTCACCGCCCTGGAGCCGCGTGAGGCGATTCGCCGGCTGGTGGAATTCACCTTTGATCACCACGACCAGAACGTGGATTTCGTGCGCATCGTCAGCATCGAAAACATCCACAACGCCGAGTACGTCAAACGCACCGAGACCATCAAGGCGATGAACAGCAAAATCCTGGAAGGGTTGGGGGAGACCCTGCGCCGCGGGGCTGAGTTGGGGCTGTTTCGCGAAGGGCTGGAGCCGCTGGATGTGCACTTGCTGATCAACTCGTTCAGTTTCTACCGGGTGTCCAACCGGCACACCTTCAGCGAGATTTTCCAGATCGAACTGTCGGATGAGGCGATCAAGCAGCGCCATCGGGAAATGATTTGCGAGTCGGTGCTGCGCTACCTGCAAGCCTGAGAACTGATCGTTCCCACGCAGAGCGTGGGAACGATCATGATGGGGTTGCATACCTAGATATTCATGCTCTGGAAGTGCGCCAGCATTCTGTCTGCATCCGCCACTTCGCCGCTGAACAACTCAAATGCCTTCACCGCCTGAAACACCGCCATATTGCCGCCATCCAGGGTACGGCAACCCAAGGCGCGCGCGTCGCGCAGCAGTTGGGTTTCCAGCGGGAAGTACACAATTTCCGCCACCCACAATTCAGCCCGCAACAACGCCGCAGGCACAGGCGTGCCGGGCAGCTTGGCCATGCCCATCGGCGTGGTGTTCACCAGGCCATCGGCCTCGGCCATGGCGTTTTCCAAGTGGCTGCCGACCTGAGCGCGACCGGTGCCGAACTGCTGGGCAAGGTTATCCACAAGGTCCTGGGCGCGAGTGCGGTCGACATCGAAGATGCTCAAGTACTCCACGCCTTCTGCCAACAGTGCATGGGCCACTGCCGCGCCCGCACCACCGGCGCCCATCTGCACCACGCGTTGGCGCGGCACGTTGTGCAAGTTGCGCCGAAAGCCTTCGGCGAACCCCAGGCAGTCGGTGTTATGACCGATGCGTTTGCCGCCCTTGAACACCACGGTGTTGACCGCACCAATACCCCTGGCCTCATCGGAGAGCTCATCGAGCAACGGCAGAATCGCCTGCTTGCACGGGTAAGTAATGTTCAAACCGGTGAAGTGCATCAACTCAGCGGCCCGTAGTAATTCCGGCAGGGCTTTGAGGTCCAGGTGCAGCGGCTCCAGGTCGATCAGGCGATACAGGTAGCGCAAGCCTTGGGCGTCGCCTTCCTGCTCATGCAGTGCCGGTGTGCGTGAGGCCTGGATGCCGGCGCCGATCAGGCCAGCGAGAATGCGTGGTTTCATTACGTGCGTCCCTTCAGCGTCAGGCTGAAATGTTCCAGGGCCAGGTGGTAGCCATGGCTGCCAAACCCGGCCAGCACGGCCTGAGCGATCGGTGACACAAACGAGTGATGACGAAAGGCTTCACGGGCATGCACGTTGGATAAATGCACTTCGATCACTGGCACTTCACTGGCCACCAGGGCATCGCGGATCGCGACCGAAGTGTGAGTCCAGGCCGCCGGGTTGATCACAATACCCGCGCAGCGGTTGCGGGCGCCGTGGATCCAGTCAAGCAATTCGCCCTCGTGGTTGGTCTGGCGAAACTCGATCTTCAGCCCGAGCTTGTCGGCGCTGCGACCACACAGGGTGGCAATGTCGGCCAGGGTTTCATGGCCATAAGTGGCAGGCTCGCGGGTGCCGAGCAGGTTGAGATTGGGGCCGTTGAGCACCAGCACGATGGGCGGCATAGAGGCTTCTCCACAGTTCTTATTGGTTGTGGAGTCAAAATGTACTGGTTGGTTAATTTGGTCAATGGATGGCTGCGGATATGTTCGGTGATCGAACGTTTAATCAGTGCAATTGCTGGATTACCGGCTGATGGGCATTCGGTTGAAGTATTGCGCGAGGTTGCTGAACGAGGCGGACTTTCGAGCATTGACCGGGTAGTTCCAGTTGTTGGCATCCCTGGTTACAACCCGGCATTCGCCGGGTTTTTTGTGCTTACTAATCTGTGAAACAGCTTCGGGAATAGGAGCCGGTTGTCGGGTGGCAGAGGGAAATTGTTACCTGACGGAAAATAACCTAACGGATGGGTTACGATGAGAGTAGGTGCTTACAAAGGCTATGTCATTTCGGTGTTTATCAGGGATGAGCATTGCCCGCCCCATGTGCATGTCAGGGGCAAGGGATGGGATGCGCGGTTTCGTTTCAGTTTCCTGGATGGGGAAGTTGAGTTGTGGGATGTAGAGCCTGAACGGAGGCGGCCACCCACAGCACTTCTGAAGGAGATACGCGTGGCGATCATGCAGCGGCACTACTTGGCGCGGGCACGCAGGATCTGGTGGGAAAAACTGCAGACGGTTTGCCTGGAGAATCATTCCTGGAATTGGGACGCTGGTGAGTTGGTTCCAGGATTGGTCATTCGACACGGCGTCTATGTCATCGCCAGCGCCAGGCACGATGTCGTAGCGCAACGGACTATTTTGAATCTGGTAAGAGCGCCAGATTGCGTGGGGATTAATTTATGAAACTCATAAAAGCCAAAGTCACACCTTATGTACCTCTCACTGAAGCCGACGTTGACAAGGCAATCGCCCGAGGACGCAGGTTGAAACGCCTGTACGCCAACGCCAGTAACGTACGTTATGAAAACGATTGCCTCTCCATTGGCTTCAGCGATGGCAGCCGCGTGGTGTTGCCGGTGGCTGGCCTGCCGGAGTTCGAAGGGTTTTCAGAGAAGGATTTCCAGCAGTTGGAAGTGACTTTCGGAGGCAAGGCGATTAGCTGTGAAGCGCAGGACCTGGATGTTTCGATCACAGGGTTGATCGCTACAAGCCAGCCGCTGATGGACCTGGCAACCAGCCTGGTGGCATCGCGCAATGGTCGCAAAAGCAGCGCGGCCAAGACCGCAGCGGCCCGGGCCAATGGCAAGAAGGGGGGGCGGCCACGCAAGGAAGTACCGCAGCCCCCAGAGAAAACAGACACTTGAATAACCAACAGGGGAACTGTAGGAGCGAGCAAGCTCGCTGCTACAACCCGCAGATTTATCGGCGGGTCAGCAACACACCCGACTCCATATGGTGCGTCCACGGGAACTGGTCAAACATTGCACACTGGGTGATCCGGTGCGTGTCGTGCAGTTGCGCGATGTTCGCCGCCAGCGTCTCCGGGTTGCAGGAGATGTACAGGATGTTGTCGAAGCGCCGGGTCAGCTCGCAGGTGTCCGGGTCCATGCCAGCGCGGGGCGGGTCGACGAAGACGCTACCGAATTCGTAGCTTTTCAGGTCGATGCCGTACAGGCGGCGGAACGGGCGCACTTCGTTCAGGGCTTGGGTGAGTTCTTCGGCGGAGAGGCGCACCAGGGTGACGTTATCCACGCCATTTTCATCCAGGTTGCTCAGGGCCGCATTCACTGAGGTCTTGCTGATCTCAGTGGCCAGCACCTTGCGCACGCGGGTCGCCAGCGGCAGGGTGAAGTTGCCGTTGCCGCAATACAGCTCCAGCAAATCGTCCGGGCGATCGCCCAGCGCTTCGTAGGCCCAGTTGAGCATCTTCTGGTTCACCGTGCCGTTGGGCTGGGTGAACGCGCCTTCGGGTTGGCGGTAGCTGAAGGTGCGCCCACCGACGTCGAGTTTCTCCACCACGTAGTCATGGCCGATCACATCGCGCTTGCCCTTGGAGCGGCCGATGATGCTCACATTCAGCTCAGCGGCCAATTTGTTTGCGGCGGTGTGCCAATGTTCGTCCAGCGGGCGGTGATAACACAGGGTGATCATCGCGTCGCCGGCCAGGGTGGTGAGGAACTCCACCTGGAACAGCTTGTGGCTCAGGGCGGCGCTGGCTTGCCAGGCGGCCTTGAGTTGCGGCATCAACTGGTTGATGCGCTGGCTGGCGATGGGGAACTCTTCGATGAGGATCGGCGTGCGCTTGTCCTCCTGGGAGAACATCGCGTAGTGGCGCTCGCCGCCTTCGCGCCACAGGCGGAACTCCGCGCGCAGGCGGAAGTGCTGCAGCGGCGAGTCGAAGACCTGCGGCTCGGGCGCGTCGAACGGTGCCAGCAGGTCACGCAGGCGCGTGACCTTGTCTTGGAGTTGAGCGGTGTAGCTTGCGGCGTCGAAAGTCATGCGTTGAACCAACCCAGCTTGATCACAAACAGGATCGACAGGATCACCAGTGCCGGGTTCAGCTCACGGTAGCGGCCCGAAAGCAGCTTGATGGCGGTCCAGGCGATGAAACCGAAGGCGATGCCGTTGGCGATGGAGTAAGTGAAGGGCATCGCCAGGGCGGTGATCACCACCGGCGCTGCCACCGTAATGTCGTCCCAGTCGATTTCGGCCAGGCCTTGGCTCATCAGCACCGCTACAAACAGCAAGGCTGGCGCGGTGGCATAGGCCGGTACGCTGGCGGCCAATGGCGAGAAGAGCAGCGCCAGCAAAAACAGGATCGCGACCACGATGGCGGTCAAGCCGGTACGGCCACCGGCGCTCACGCCTGCGGCCGATTCGATGTAGCTGGTGGTGGTCGAGGTACCCAGCAGGGAACCGGCCATGGCAGCGGTACTGTCGGCGATCAGTGCACGGCCCATTTTCGGCATATGGCCGTCCTTGCCCATCAGGCCGGCGCGCTTGGCGACGCCGATCAGGGTGCCGGAGTTGTCGAACAGGTCAACGAACAGGAAGGCGAAGATCACGCTGACCAGGCCGATGTCCAGCGCGCCCTTGATATCCAACTGCAGGAAGGTCGGCGCCAGGGACGGCGGTACTGAGGTCACACCGATGAACGGCGTGAAGCCCAGGACGATGGAGGCGACAGTCACCGCCAGGATGCCGATCAGCACCGCGCCGCGTACGGCCAAGGCTTCCAGCGCGACGATCAGCACGAAACCCAGGGTCGCCAGGATCGGCGCCGGTTGTTTCAGGTCGCCCAGGCCCACCATGGTGGCCGGGTTGCTCACCACGATACCGGCGTTATGCAGGGCGATCAGCGCCAGGAACAGGCCGATGCCGGCGGCAATCGCCGAGCGCAGCGGCAGGGGGATGGCGTTGATGATCCACTCACGAATGCGGAAGATCGACAGCAAGAAAAACAGCACCGCCGAAATGAATACCGCGCCCAGCGCCACCTGCCAGGTGTGGCCCATGTGCAGGACCACGGTGTAGGTGAAGAAGGCGTTGAGGCCCATGCCCGGTGCCAGGGCAATCGGGTAGTTGGCGATCAGGCCCATCACGGTCGAACCGATGGCCGCCGCCAGGCAGGTGGCGACAAACACCGCGCCCTTGTCCATGCCGGTCTCGCCGAGGATGCTCGGGTTCACGAACAGGATGTAGGCCATGGCCAGGAAGGTGGTGATCCCCGCGAGAATCTCGGTGCGCACATTGGTGTTGTGGGCTTTGAGTTGAAACAGCTTTTCCAGCATGCCGGCTCCCTGTGACGCTAGTGTGCGTCGTGATTTGTTGACCTCTAAGTCAAAGCACAAACTGCGCCAAACGCTTGTGGTTTCAGAGAGGATCGGAAAAAGCGGCGCATCATACCAGCAGCCGAGGCTGTGTGGCGCATGGGCTTGAGGCATACTGCGCCGACGTTCAACAGCCGGTCATCGACAGCATGAAAAAAGCCAACCCGTGGAGTCTAGCTCTGATCGCCAGTATCGGCCTGTGGCTGGGCGCAGCACCGGCGTGGGGCGCGACTGCACCGGCCTTGAGCGAGGTGCGGGTGTTCAAGGTGGAATCGGCCGACTGCAGCGAAGCGATCCCGGAGCGGGTCAACACCACCCAGATGTGCGAGCACCGCGGGCCCACCCAGGTCTCGGTGATGGAAGTCGGCCTGGGCAACAGCCCCATGGGCCGCTTTAACGGCGCAGAGTTGAATGGGCAACGCACAGCGGTGTGCCAGGTCGGCAACATCAGTGAGGCGTGCAACGGCGTGGGCACCTTGATGGGCTACATCTATGTGTTCGACCTGAACGTCCAGGCCCAGGGCTGGTTCGAATTCACCAATACCTCGATCAACCCACCGCAAAACACCCTGAAAGCCCAGCTCAATATCCGCTGATCAATCATCTTGAACGCTCAAAACACCCGGAAGTCGTACCCCTAAGACGGCGATTTTCCTGAACGCCGCGGATGTACACCAACCCGTGAGGTGTTTATGAGCGCGACCCCCCATGGCGCGGCGGCCCAGCCGTTCGTTGCCCACCCGATACGCCTGACACTCAACGGCCAGGCTCGCCAACTGACCGTGTTGCCCTGGACCACCTTGCTGGACTTGCTGCGTGAGCAGTTGGACCTGGTGGGCAGCAAAAAAGGCTGCGACCACGGCCAGTGCGGCGCCTGCACCGTGTTGCGTGACGGTAAACGCGTGAATGCCTGCCTGACCCTGGCCGTGATGTGCGACGGCGCCGAATTGACCACCATCGAAGGCCTGGCTGACGGCGACCAACTGCACCCCATGCAACAGGCCTTTATCCAGCACGACGCGTTCCAGTGCGGCTATTGCACCCCCGGCCAGATCTGTTCTGCCGTGGGCCTGGCCAATGAAGGCCGCGCCCACGACCGTGCGCAGATACAGGAATTGATGAGCGGCAACCTGTGCCGCTGCGGCGCCTACAACAACATCCGCGATGCCATCGAAGACGCGCTGCCGGCATGCCGTCGCCAGGGAGGTGAATCATGAACCCCTTCCACTACAGCAGGCCGACCGATGTGCAGCAGGCCGTTCAGATGAGCAGCGCCGCCTCGCGCTTTATCGCCGGTGGCACCAACCTGCTGGACTTGATGAAGGAAAACATCAGCCATCCCGAGCACCTGATCGACATCACCGGCTTGCCGCTGCATGACATTCAAGAAACTGCCGAGGGCGGCCTGCGCATTGGTGCGTTGGTGAGCAACGCCGACCTGGCCTGGCACCCGCTCATTGAGCAGCGTTACCCGTTGCTGTCCCAGGCCATCCTCGCCGGGGCGTCGCCGCAGTTACGTAACATGGCCAGTACCGGCGGCAACCTGTTACAGCGCACCCGTTGCTATTACTTTTACGACGCCGCGGTGCCGTGCAACAAGCGCCAGCCCGGCAGCGGCTGCCCGGCGCGCAACGGTTTGAACCGTATCCATGCGATCCTCGGCGCCAGTGAACAGTGCGTGGCCACCCATCCTTCGGACATGTGCGTGGCCCTGGCGGCGCTTGCGGCGCGGGTGCATGTAGAAGGACGTGGCGGTGCGCGGGTGATCGAGTTCGCCGACTTCCATCGCTTGCCAGGCGATGCGCCGCAACGTGACAACCAGTTGGCCGACGATGAGCTGATCACCGCGATTGAACTGCCCGCCGATCACTTGGCCCGCCACAGCCACTACCTGAAGATCCGCGACCGTGCCTCCTATGCCTTCGCCTTGGTTTCGGTGGCTGCCGCCTTGGAGCTGGACGGTGATGAAATCATCGACGCCCGCCTGGCCCTCGGCGGTGTGGCGCATAAACCCTGGCGTGACCGCGCAGTGGAAGCCTTGCTGATCGGCCGCACGGTCAGCCGCGAAACCTTCAGCGCCGCCGCCGACGCCCTGCTGCAAGACGCCGAACCGTTGGAACACAACGGCTTCAAGGTCAAGCTGGCGCGACGCGCAATCATTCGTGCCCTGAGCGACGCCGCCGTCGCAGGAGAACAGCCATGAGCGCCATCGGTAAACCCCTGGACCGTGTCGACGGTCTGCTCAAGGTCACCGGCCAAGCACGCTACGCCGGTGAATTTCCCGAGGACGGCCTGCTGCATGGCAGCGTGGTGTCGAGCACTATCGCCAAAGGCCGGGTGCTGCGCATCGATGCGTCCAAGGCGTTGGCGTTGCCGGGTGTGGTGGACGTGATCCATCACCTCAATTGGCCGAAAATCGCCAGCTATGATGAGGCGTTCGCCGATGCCGATGCGGCCGATGGCTCGCCTTTTCGCCCGCTGTATAACGACCGCGTACTCTACAGTGGCCAGCCCCTGGCCTTGGTGATTGCCGATAACCTCGAACTGGCGCGGCACGCCGGCTCGCTGGTGCAGATCGACTACGCGCCTGAAGCCTTCGAAACCGACCTGCTCACCCAGCAAGCGGCGGCGCACCCGTCGCCCCAGACCCCACCCAAACCGCGCGGCAACTTCGAGGCTGAATGGGCCGGTGCCGCAATCAGTCTGGACTTGCACTACAGCACGCCCATCGAGCACCACAACCCGATGGAGCCCCACGCCAGCACCGTGCTGTATCAGCCCGACGGCACCCTGCATATTCACGACAAAACCCAGGGCCCGCAGAACTGCCAGGCCTATGTGCAAAAAGTCTTCGGCCTGGATAAGAACCAGGTGCGCATCTTCGCTGCCTTTGTCGGGGGCGCCTTCGGTTCGGGCTTGCGCCCGCAATACCAATTGCCGCTCGCGGTGATGGCGGCCATGGCGCTCAAGCGTTCGGTGCGGGTCACCCTGACGCGCCAGCAGATGTTCACCTTCGGCTATCGTCCGCGCACCTTGCAGCGTTTGCAGATGGGCGCCGCCGCCAATGGTCGCTTGCTGGCGCTGGGGCATACCGCGATTGGCCAGACCTCGCGCTTTGAGGATTTCAGCGAGCACGTGGTGGAGTGGAGCGGCATGCTCTATCACTGCGACAACGTGCAATTGACCTACAAGCTGGTGCCGCTGGACGTCTTTACTCCGCTGGATATGCGCGCGCCCGGTGCGGCACTGGGCGTGATCGGCCTGGAGTGTGCCATGGACGAACTGGCCTGCGCCTTGGCCATCGATCCGGTGCAATTGCGCCTGATCAACTACGCCGAACGCAACCAGAACGAAGACAAACCCTGGTCGAGCAAGGCCCTGCGCGAGTGCTACAGCGAAGGCGCCGAACGTTTCGGCTGGAGCCAGCGCAACCCGGAACCGCGCAGCATGCGTGACGGCCGCCAATTGATCGGTTGGGGCATGGCCGGTGGGGTGTGGGAAGCCATGCAGATGAAAGCCAGCGCCAAGGCGCGCCTCGACGCCAACGGCACGCTCACTGTCAGCAGCGCCACCACCGATATTGGCACCGGCACCTACACGGTGATGACCCAGATCGCCGCCCAGGCCAGTGGCGTGGCCATGGCCGACGTGCGTTTTGTGCTGGGCGATTCGTCGCTGCCCACCGCGCCGTTGCAGGGCGGCTCGTTTACCGTGTCCTCGGTCGGTACTGCGGTGCAACAGGCCTGCGAAGCGCTGAATGCCAAGTTGCTCCAAATCGCCCGGCAGACATACCCGGTATTCAAGCACGCCGAAACGGTGCGGTTTGAAGCGGGCCAACTGCACGCCGGTGATGTGAGTGTGTCGTTGGCGCAACTGGTCAAAGACAGCGGTGAAGAGGTGCTGGAGGCGCAGGTTGACAGCGAGCCGGACCAGAAGCGCCAGGGCTATGCCTGCGCGACTCATTCGGCAGTGTTTGTGGAGGTGCGGGTCGACGAAGACCTGGGCACCATCAAGGTCAGCCGTGTGGTCAGCGCCATTGCCGCCGGGCGCGTGGTCAACCCCAAGATGGCCCGCAGCCAGATCCTCGGCGGCGTGGTGTGGGGCATCGGTATGGCCCTGCATGAAGAGACCCAGGTCGACCATCAACTGGGGCGCTACATGAACCACAGCCTGGCCGAATACCACATCCCGGTGAACGCCGATATTGGCGAGATTGACGTGCTGTTTGTCGAAGAACACGACGAGATCGTCAACGCGCTCGGGTCCAAGGGCGTGGGCGAAATCGGGATTGTCGGGGTGGCGGCGGCGGTGGCAAACGCGGTTTACCATGCCACCGGCAAGCGGGTTCGGGCGTTTCCGATTACGCTGGATAAGGTCCTCTGACGTAGATCATCAACCCACCGAAGGCTACCGTTTTTTGCACTTTCCTTGAGGCAGTATCAAAAAACGGTAGCTACTTACGGCCTTGTAGACGACCTGTTTTTCAAGGACGTTTCATTTCAATATAGATTTCCGTTTTGTCTCGTGATTGAGTGACAGAGGCTGGCGTATTGGCTGGGGCTTGCTCGACGCTCACCCCTGTTGCTCCCGTCAGTTGAGAGACTCCTCGAACAGGCGGTTCACCGTCATATGTAAACACATGCTCGTCGCCGACTCGTGCAACCCATTTTTCTCCGGGGTTAAGAGCCTGATCTCGCTCGATCACTTTGGTCGTATAGTAGTTCATATTTTTAATACGTGTGGTTTTTGGCTCTACCGAGGGCACATCAATCGCTTTGATACGAATACCCTTTTCACGCATTTTTAAGAGCAGATTTCTATTTGTATAGGGCCCATGCCCAGCATGCCCACGGTCAATGAGCTTCAAATTTTCCCGTAACGCGGGTGAGAACTCACCCGTCTCGAAAAACCTGTCCAGATCTGGCTGCAGGGCGTGTTCGAAGCCTTCTGAATACAACGTTTTAACCTCGGCACGCTGATAGTCGTCAGCATGGTCAATGAGAAATCGCAAGGCGGCAGATTCTGAATGGTTCTCACCAATGATCATCCCAGTCGACTTCTTGTATACGGTCTCAATAACCTGCCCTGGTCCCGCATCGCGAGGGATGTCTGAGAGGCTGGGAGGTTGTTTCGTTTTAGCTGTTTTATGATAGTTACTCGCATCTTTTTTCAATGCGGCATCTATTTTTTCTTTCGTCTTTGACGTTGAGGGTTTTCCTTCAGCGGGATAGTCGTAAGTGCCCGGGTCAAACTGTTCCGGTCCAGGAGTTTTTGTTTGCCACGGCCACTTTCCGCCAGGCCCATTAACCGGTTTCCAAGTGCCATTGCCGGTTGAATGCACCGTCATTACCGGTGTTTTGGTGTTTGGATCGATAATCTGAACATGACCATTACTGAGTTTAAAGCGGCCATCAATTTCGTAGACCCGGCTGACCCCATTGTCATCGGTTAGCCGAATCATCCATCGGTCTGTGCTTTGTGGCCCTTTGACTTGATAGATGCCCTTGGCGTTTGGTGTCACACCCTCAATCAGTTGTTCACCCTCTGCGATGGAGAAGTGTCTGATGTCAGGCCACTGAGATGGGCGCAGACGATTAGGGCCGGTTTCGGCATTGGGCGGCGTGGGCGCTGGCTCGGCGTCGCCTGACACAGGTGGCTCATGCGTCTCATTGGGCGTGGGCTCGGGTACGGTGGGCTTATTCTCTAGGGCTGGTCTGTTCGGTGATTGGGGTTCGAACAGGTTTTTCCTGGCTGGGCTGTTTGGTTTCAATGCAAGCATATCCGCCATATCTCTTGTCTCTTGCTTGGTCAATGGCTCATTTCGAATTGCCTTCGCCAACAAATTCCCTAACCCCCTGGCCTGGCCATAAAAAGGAACAAAACCCTGCGCAATATCACCGGCGCCTTTAAGGGCTGAATCCATGGTCGCTTTGTCGACGCCAAATACCTTGCCGATCTGATTGTTTTTGTTCAAATCGAGTAACAGCGCGCTAAAAGGGTTGTCTAGATAGCGCTCTACGGTATCCGCCGTATTTTTATTCACGCCTAGGGCTTTTAGCGCATCGCCAATACCGGAAAAGGGGTGTTCAAGATGAGTAAGAAGCTCTTCGTAGAGCCCCCTGATATCATCTGCGCCGACATTTTTTTCGACTTCTTCATAAACCCGTTTGTCAAACTCGCTCGGTGTCATCGGCTTTAAGGGCATGTGGCTGTTTAAGCCATTTTTGATGAAATAAGAATTCCCTTTATTGTCTGCACCTTGAAAGTTTCCGTACGCGTCATACTCGTAAAATACTTTTGTCCCGTCGGCCTGCTGTCCTGAATAAATCACGCTCCCGTCCGTACGGATGCGCTCTTCTTTAAGGTTCGTCAAACCGTTAACCGCAGCGGGTGGGGCGGACGCTTCCTTGTCCAGGCGCGCAAAGATATCAACGCGTTCAGTGGCATAAGGCCCAACGATGGCGTTGATATTGTTCTTTTTGAACTCAGTCATCGTATCAATGACTCGCTTTTTCTTTGCAGGAAGCCCCTCCACCGCAAAGTGCTCACTGAATGCTTCCAGCCACTGTGGATCGCCAGCCAGTTTTTTCAAACCAGCATTCATATCTTCAACAGTGTTGAATGTCAGAAAGGAATTGCCGGCTTTGTCTGGTATAAAAAGAACGATATTGGGGCCTTCGGGCACTGGCGGCACACGCTCAATGAACATGATGTCTTTCGCTTGCATTCCGTCTACCGCAAAGGTCTTGACTTGCACTTTGGGTAGGCCGGGTTTGCCTGGTGAAAGTATTGCCTCGGCCAGACGATTGACGTCAGGCGACAGCTGGCCGCTATTCAAGCCCTTCGTCACGCTTTCTATAAACGTGTCTTTGGTGGTCTTCAGCGTAAAGCTGTCGCGGGGGGCGTCCCAAGACTTGGGTGAGGTCGACGCAACATTGTTTACTTGAGGGGGGGCGCCAACAGCAGAGAAAGTCATGATCAGTAAAACCTTACGTATGGTGGTATGAATTCTTTGCAACACAGGATTCAACCTGTGCGGCTGTACTCCATATGTGTACTCAGCGTACGAACTCGTTCCACCACTTGTCGGTTCTAAGCCTTGCCCTCTCCCTCCGACACATGCATACGATCACGGTTGGCCAGCGTCGGGAACAGCTTGATCCACACCCCGGTCACCACCAAAGTGCCAACCCCGCCCATCACCACCGCAGGCACGGTGCCAAACCAATGGGCGGTAATCCCGGATTCGAATTCGCCCAATTGATTGGACGCACCGATAAACAGGCCATTGACCGCACTCACCCTCCCGCGCATTTCATCTGGCGTTTCCAACTGCACGAACGACGCACGGATCACCATGCTGATCATGTCTGCCGCGCCCAGTACCACCAGCACCGCCAGTGAAAACCAGAACGAAGTCGACAGGCCGAAGGCAATGGTTGCCACCCCGAACACGCCGACGGCGGTGAACATTACGCGGCCCACCTGGCGGTCTACCGAGAACCGCGCTAGCCACAATGACATCAGCAATGCCCCCACGGCCGGGGCCGACCGCAGCAGGCCCAGGCCCCAAGCGCCGGTCAGCAGGATGTCCTTGGCGAACACCGGCAACAGCGCGGTGGCGCCGCCCAGCAGCACGGCAAACAGGTCCAGGGAGATGGCGCCGAGAATGTCCGGGCGGCTGCGGATAAAGCGAATACCGGCCAGCAGCGAGTCCATCGTGGCCTTGGCTTTGTTCAGTGGGGTCTGGCGGGCGGGCAAGTTCAGGGTCAGCACGCAGGCAATCAGGTACAGCGCCACGGTGGGACCGTACACCCACACACTGCCAAACGCATAAAGCAGGCCGCCCAGGGCCGGTGCGACGATGGTTGCCAGTTGCTGGGCCGATTGCGAGGCGGCCACGGCGCGGGGGAACAGCGCGCTGGGCACGATGCTCGGCAACAGCGCCTGGGTGGTAGGCATTTCAAACGAACGTGCGGCGCCCAGCAGGAAGGCGAGGATAAAGATCATCTCGCGGGTCACGTTGCCGGTCAGGCCGCCGATGGCCAGGGACAAGGCAATGAGTGCCTGTAACGTCTGGCAGATAGCGGCGACCCGGCGCCGTTCATAGCGGTCAGCCACGTGACCGGTGTGCAGCATGAACAGTACGCGCGGTATGAATTCCACCAGGCCGACCAGGCCCAGGTCCAGGACGTTGCCGGTCAGCTGGTAGAGGTTCCAGCCAATCGCCACGGTGAGCATCTGGAAGCCGCTGGCGGTAAAGATCCGCGCCAGCCAGAACGCGATGAAAGGGCGGTGGTGACGTAACAACAACGCAGGTTCACTGGGCATCGGCAATCAGGTCGGCAACGGGAGAATGGCGAGATTAGCATCAAGCTGTAACAAATAGTTGCAAGAACTGAGCTGAGGCAAGCTGTCACGCGGCAAAAGACCACACAGTCCTACGGCAAAAATGGGACTACTCTTTCAACGATGCTTGATCCAGATCAAAACCTGCCCCGGGATTGTTCTGGCGGCTGAAAGGCCAGATTCCCCACGCGATGGGTAAAAAAAGAAACGAATTGAAATTCGCCACACTCCATATCCGTGGGGGCAGTGGGTGCAGGCTCCCAGCCAGCAGCCGGTATTACCTGACAGAGGAAGACTTATGTTCGGTTTGGAGGCGCTAGATCTCGCCCGAATTCAATTCGCGTTCACCATCTCATTCCACATCCTGTTCCCGGCGATCACCATCGGCCTGGCCAGTTACCTTGCGGTGCTGGAGGGCTTGTGGCTCAAGACCCACAACGACACCTACCGTGACCTCTATCATTTCTGGTCGAAGATCTTTGCCGTCAACTTCGGCATGGGTGTGGTATCGGGCCTGGTCATGGCCTACCAGTTCGGCACCAACTGGAGCCGCTTCTCAGACTTCGCCGGTGCCGTCACCGGGCCGTTGCTGACGTACGAAGTGCTCACGGCCTTCTTCCTCGAGGCCGGTTTCCTGGGGGTGATGTTGTTTGGCTGGAACAAGGTGGGGCGCAAGCTGCACTTCTTCGCCACCGTGATGGTGGCCGTGGGTACGTTGATCTCCACGTTCTGGATTCTCGCCTCCAACAGCTGGATGCAGACGCCCCAGGGCTTTGAAATCATCGATGGCCGCGTGATACCGACCGACTGGTTGGCGGTGATCTTCAACCCCTCGTTCCCCTACCGCCTGATGCACATGGCCACAGCGGCGTTCGTGGCCACGGCCTTCTTCGTCGGCTCGTCGGCGGCCTGGCATCTACTGCGCGGCAAGGACAACCCGGCGATCCGCAAAATGCTCTCGATGGCGATGTGGATGGCCTTGATCGTTGCGCCCATCCAGGCGGTGATCGGCGACTTCCACGGCCTCAATACCCTCAAGCATCAGCCGGCCAAGATCGCCGCGATTGAAGGCCACTGGGAAAATATCGGCAACGAGCCCACGCCGCTGATCCTGTTCGGCTGGCCGGACATGAAAGCCGAGAAAACCAAATACGCGGTCGAGATTCCGTACCTGGGCAGCCTGATCCTGACTCACTCCCTGGACAAGCAGGTGCCGGCGCTCAAGGAGTTCCCGCCTGAAGACCGCCCCAACTCCACCGTTGTGTTCTGGTCGTTCCGGGTCATGGTCGGCCTGGGGTTCCTGATGATCTTCACCGGTCTGTTCAGCCTGTGGCTGCGCCGGGGCGACAAGATGTACACGTCCAAACCGTTCCTGTACCTGGCGTTGTGGATGGGCCCGTCTGGCCTGATTGCGATTCTTGCCGGCTGGTTCACCACCGAAATCGGTCGCCAGCCCTGGGTGGTCTACGGGTTGATGCGCACGGCGGATGCCTCCTCCGGGCATAGCCTGACGCAGATGACCATTACCCTGGTGTTGTTCGTGGTGGTGTACTTCGCGCTGTTCGGTGCGGGCCTGGGCTACATGATGCGCCTGGTACGCAAAGGCCCCGTGACCCACGACAGCACCGAGCCAGCCCACGGTGGCCCTGGCCAGAAACGCACCCCGGCGCGTCCGTTGTCTGCTGCCGACGATGGCAGTGATAACGACCACGACCACATCCAGCACAAGGGGAATTGAGATGGGTATTGATCTTCCGCTGATCTGGGCCGTGATCATCATCTTCGGCATCATGATGTACGTGGTCATGGACGGCTTCGACCTGGGGATCGGCATTCTTTTTCCGTTTATCCCGGGCAAAGTCGACCGTGACGTGATGATGAACACCGTGGCGCCCGTATGGGACGGCAACGAAACCTGGCTGGTACTCGGCGGCGCGGCGTTGTTCGGCGCGTTCCCGCTGGCCTATTCGGTGGTGCTGTCGGCGCTGTACCTGCCGCTGATCTTGATGCTGATCGGGCTGATCTTCCGCGGCGTGGCCTTTGAGTTCCGCTTCAAGGCCAAGGACCACAAGCGTCACCTGTGGGACAAGGCGTTTATTGGCGGCTCGCTGGCGGCGACTTTCTTCCAGGGGGTGGCGTTGGGCGCCTTTATCGACGGTATTCCGGTGGTGGATCGCCAGTTCGCCGGCGGCTCACTGGACTGGCTCACACCCTTCACGATGTTCTGCGGCGTGGCGCTGATCGTGGCGTATGCCTTGCTCGGCTGCACCTGGCTGATCATGAAGACCGAAGGCAAGTTGCAGGAGCAGATGCACAACCTGGCGCGGCCATTGGCCTTCGTGGTGTTGGCGGTGATCGGCATCGTCAGCATCTGGACGCCGCTGACCCACCCGGAAATCGCGTCGCGCTGGTTCACCTTGCCGAACCTGTTCTGGTTCCTGCCGGTGCCGATCCTGGTGCTGGTTACCATGTACGGGCTGATCCGCGCCGTGGCACGTAATGCGCACTACACGCCGTTCCTGTTGACGCTGGTGCTGATTTTCCTCGGCTACAGTGGCCTGGGGATCAGCCTGTGGCCGAACATCATCCCGCCGTCCGTGTCGATCTGGGATGCCGCCGCGCCGCCGCAAAGCCAGGGCTTCATGCTGGTGGGCACGTTGTTCATCATCCCGTTCATCCTGGGCTACACCTTCTGGAGCTACTACGTGTTCCGCGGCAAGGTCACCCACGAAGACGGCTATCACTAGGAGGGTTGAAACATGTCCAAACCTTCGTTGCACGAAATTGAACAGGCCGAGAAGCAGCCATTGTGGCGGCGCCTGGGGTGGCTGGCGATGATCTGGACCGGCAGCGTGCTGGCCCTGTTTGTGGTGGCCAGCCTGATGCGCATGTTCATGAATGCGGCAGGCCTGAGCACGCACTGATACTCCTACGAAAAAGCCCTGCTTTTCTTGATCGAAAAGCAGGGCTTTTTTATTTACGCGCCTTGAGGATCACGAACTTGGGCGTGGCCGCTACTTGCTCGACACCACGGAACAGCCGCGCCAGCTTGCTGTGGTAGCCCAGGTGACGATTCCCGACGATGTACAAGGCGCCACCGACCACCAGTGCTTCGCGTGCCTGCTGGAACATACGCCAGGCGAGGAAGTCACCGACCACTTGTTGTTGGTGGAACGGCGGGTTGCACAGCACCACGTCCAGCGATTGCGCCTCCTGGCCGGCCAGGCCATCGTCGGCACGTACGCTGACGTCCCGTTCACCCAAGGCGGCTTGCCAGTTTTCGGCGGCCGATTGCACTGCCATATACGACTCATCCACCAAGGTGTAGTGCGCGTCGGGGTTTTGCAGGGCGCTGGCAATCGCCAGTACGCCGTTGCCGCAGCCCAGGTCCGCCACGCGGGCGCTGCCCAGGCTTTTTGGCAGATGCGGCAGGAAGGCACGGGTGCCGATGTCCAGGCCTTCGCGGCAAAACACGTTGGCGTGGTTACACAACTCGATGACCGGCGCATCCAGGGTATAGCGGGTCGGGTAGGGCGAGACCGCGGCAGGGCGCTGCTCGACGCTGGCGATCAGCAACCGTGCCTTTTTGACCGCCAATGAGGCGTGCATGGGCCCGATGTAACGCTCCAGCAATTCACCTGCGGCCCGGGGCAAATGCTTGACCATCGCACCTGCGATCACCTCGGCGCCGGGCGCCAGTTGCCCTTGCAGGCGGATCAGTTGTTCTTCCAGCAACGCCAGGGTTTTCGGCACGCGGATCAACACGCGATCGAACGGCCCGGTCGCGAGCTGGCTAGCCGGTATGAAGGGCACGGCATCGAAGGGCTTGCCGTTGCGCACCAGGTTTTTTTCCAGGCCCTGGGCGGCGAGGAACGAATCGCCGCTGGAGGTTACCTGTACCTGGCCCTGAAGGCTGGCCGCCAGGGCGCCGAAGCTGTCATTGAGGACCAGCACGCGGGTGGCGGCAGTGGGCTGTTGCGCGGCGAGGTGGTTGAGCAGGTATTCGTCGGCGGCATCGAAGGCTTGCAGCGGATCATTGTGTTGCTCTGGCTGACGAATCAGGTCGAGCTGGGCGAAAGGGCTGTCAAGCAGGGGCATGGCGGGGCAAGGCTCTGGGTAATCAGACGGACCGTCTGAGTGAACGGCGGGGGCCACGCGAAGCGCACCCTCAACACTCAGAATTGGCCGTAAATATTACGTTTTTTTCAACGCGATGACATGCTGTGTTTTGCGTGGGCTAAAACAGCCCGGCTTTAGCGGCACGCAGCACCGCCTGGATCTTGTTATGCACGCCCAGCTTCTTGAAGGTACTGCTGATATGAAAGCCCACGGTGCGCTCGGACAGGCAAAGAATCGCGGCAATCTCGGAGGCGGTCTTGCCCATCGCGGACCACTTGAGTATTTCTGTTTCCCGGGCAGTCAATTTGCTGGGCGCTTTGATCTCGGGTGCGTTGGCGTACTTGCGCGCGACCACCGCATGCATCACATGGCAAAGCCACAACACCTGGGCGGTTTTTTCGTAGAGCTCTGCAGGGGTGACCTTGCCCTTGCTGCGAACCAAGGTCAGCATTCTGAACACCCCCTGGAAATCATGCACAGGTTGGGTCCAGCCGAAATGCACTCCGCATGCCTGGGCCAACTCCCACAGCTGGGGGGCGTCAGCAAAGGTTTTTTGCTCCCAGAGAATGGGCAGTACCGAAGTTTTACAGTGGGTTACAACGGGGTCTACATCGAAGAAGTGTGCTTTTTTATAAATACTGAGCCATTCATTTGGATAGTTATTGAATAAAATTGGTTTTGTAGGGGGGCATTGTGATTGGGTGCTCATGGTAAAGGAGCAATATTCGAAGCCTAGTTCATAGGTGTGGTTTATCACCATCTCAAACACACTGGTGATTTCACTCTCGCCGTCCAGCTTGGGTAGCCGGGTATTATGCCAATTGACCATCGGTGACTCTCCATAGGTGTCTGTGTAACCTGGGTACGTCCTGATCTCCCAATGCAACTCGAAAAGAAGTGTAGGGTAAGTCCTACAACTGAGTTTAAAAAAAATTTTATCTACAGGGCTCGTTTAGTTCGCCGGTTTTGTACAAGACTCGAAGTTTTGTATAGGAGCGCTTGGCAGGGGCTTTTTTTTCAATGTTTTGAAGGTGGTATCAAAATGATGTCGCTGTAAGTGCCGTTGCTTCTGGTGAGGTATTCGGGGCACGTTAATAGCCAAATAGTTAGTTCCGGAGTGGAGTGCATGGTTGACCCCGTGATGGGCAAAAAACGTGCAGCCCAGCTGAGTATGCTTTGAGCGATTGCAAAGCCAGTACCAATCATCGGTGTTTGCGCGGGCTGTTTTGAGGGACACTAAAGGCCTGTGCAAAACGGAGCCCCCCATGACGGCCAGTGCTGAGAAATTTACCCGCCAGACCCTGCTCGATGTGCAATCGCTGACCCCCAGCCTGTTCACCCTGCGCACCACCCGCGATGCCGGTTTTCGTTTTACCGCCGGCCAGTTCGTGCGCCTGGGCGTTACCAAGGCGGATGGCAGCACCGTCTGGCGTGCCTATTCCATCGTGTCTTCGCCGTTTGACGAGCATCTGGATTTCTTTTCCATCGTGGTCCCCTGTGGTGAGTTCACCAGTGAACTGAGCCGTCTGAAGGTGGGCGATACCTTGCTGGTAGAGCGCCAGGCTACGGGTTTTCTGACCCTCAACCGCTTTGTCGACGGGCGCGACCTGTGGTTGCTGGGAACCGGTACGGGCGTCGCGCCGTTCCTGTCGATCCTGCAGGACTTCGAAGTCTGGGAAAAATTCGAGCGCATCATCCTGGTGTACAGCGCCCGGGAAGCCAAGGAACTGGCCTACCAGTCGCTGATCGACACACTGGGTGAGCGCGAGTACCTGGCCGAGTACGCCCACAAGCTCACCTACATTCCTATCGTCACCCGCGAGCAGCATCCGGGCGCGTTGAATGGGCGTATTACGGCCTTGATCGAAAATGGCGAATTGGAGCGGGCCGCCGGCGTGGAGCTGACGGCGCAGGATTCGCGCGTACTGATTTGCGGCAACCCGCAGATGGTCGATGACACGCGCCAGTTGCTCAAGCAGCGGGACATGCAACTGAGCCTGAGCCGACGGCCTGGCCAGGTGGCGGTAGAAAATTATTGGTAGAAAAAAGGCGCCTTGCGAGGCGCCTTTTTTGCATCCGCCGGCTAAAGCGGCTTGTTGTTCTGTGCCTTGAGCAGATCGCGGATCTCGCCCAGCAGCACTTCTTCCTTGCTCGGCGTCGGCGGCAGGCTTGGGGCCACGGCTTCTTCGCGCTTCAGACGGTTGATCGCCTTCACGCCCATGAAGATTGCAAACGCGACGATTATAAAGTCGATGATGCTCTGGATGAACTTGCCGTAGGCCAGGACAACAGCGGGTACATCACCTTGTGCTGCCTTGAGCGTGACGGCCAGATCGGCAAAGTCCACGCCACCGATCAGCAGGCCGATGGGAGGCATTATCACGTCGCCTACAAATGAGGAAACAATCTTGCCGAAGGCAGCACCGATGATGATACCGACGGCCATGTCGACCACATTACCTTTGACCGCGAAGGCCTTGAACTCACTGATCACGCCCATAGGTTATTCCTTGTTACAGTTGAGGAGGGTGGAGGTCAGTGTAATTCAGTCGAACAGCGCTTGCTCGACACAACTGTTAACACTGTCGGTTTTTATCGACACATCAAATCGCAAATAGTTTGCAAAGTGCCATCAATCGCGCGCGAATTAGCCGCTATTTCAGCGAGTTACCAGATTTTTTTCTTAATCGGGTCTGTGGGGTTTTTCTATTTATCTTCTGACTCGCAGGTCACTAGCCTCTGGCAAGCACAACTGAATGTGCATTAAAAAAACCAGAGGAAACCTCGATGAATACTCCAATCAGCCGCAGGCCCGTGTCGGCGCGCCACGCGCTGGCACTGGTGACCGCCAGCCTGCTTTCCCTCTCTGTGCAAGCCGCCAACCTGACCCGCGATAACGGGGCCAACGTCGGTGATAACCAGAACTCCCAGACCGCCGGCGCCAATGGCCCGGTGTTGCTGCAGGATGTGCAACTGATCCAGAAGCTGCAGCGCTTCGACCGAGAACGCATCCCGGAGCGCGTGGTGCACGCACGCGGCACGGGCGCCCATGGCACCTTCACCGTGACCGACAACCTCAGCGACCTGACCAAGGCCAAAGTGTTCGCCGCCGGTGAAACCACGCCGGTGTTCGTGCGCTTCTCGGCGGTGGTGCATGGCAACCACTCCCCGGAAACCCTGCGGGACCCACGGGGCTTCGCCACCAAGTTCTATACCGCCGAAGGTAACTGGGACCTGGTCGGTAATAACTTCCCAACGTTCTTTATTCGCGATGCCATCAAGTTCCCGGACATGGTCCATGCCTTTAAACCGGACCCGCGCACTAACCTGGACGATGACTCGCGCCGTTTCGACTTCTTCTCCCATGTTCCAGAGTCCACTCGTACACTGACCGAGTTGTACTCGGACTCCGGCACCCCAGCCAGTTACCGCGAAATGGACGGCAATGGCGTACATGCCTACAAGTTGATTAACACTAAAGGTGAAGTGCACTACGTCAAGTTTCATTGGAAGAGCCTGCAGGGCATCAAGAACCTTGATCCCAAGCAAGTTACCGAAGTACAAGGGCGTGACTACAGCCATATGACCAATGATCTGGTCACGCACATCAACAAAGGCGACTTCCCTAAGTGGGACCTGTATGTGCAGGTGCTCAAGCCTGAAGACCTGGCCAAGTTTGATTTCGACCCACTGGATGCCACCAAGATCTGGCCGAATGTGCCCGAGCGCAAAGTCGGGCAAATGGTGCTGAACCGCAACCCGGCCAATGTGTTCCAGGAAACCGAGCAAGTCGCGATGGCCCCGGCCAACCTGGTACCGGGTATCGAGCCGTCGGAAGACCGTTTGCTGCAAGGGCGGGTGTTCTCCTACGCCGATACGCAGATGTACCGCCTGGGCGCGAACGCCCTGCAGTTGCCGATCAACGCTCCACGGGTCACCGTCAACAACGGCAACCAGGATGGCGCGATGAACTTTGGCAAGACCACCACCGGTGTGAATTACCAGCCAAGCCGCCTGTTGCCGCGCGAAGAGCCTCAAGCCGCACGCTACAGCCAGGCGCCGCTGTCGGGCAGCACCCAGCAGGCCAAGATCCAGCGTGAGCAGAACTTCAAGCAGGCGGGTGACCTGTACCGTTCCTACACCAAGAAAGAGCGCGAAGACCTGATCAACAACTTCGGCGGCTCATTGGCCACCACCGATGACGAGAGCAAGCACATCATCCTGTCGTTCCTCTACAAGGCCGATCCCGAGTACGGCACTGGCGTGGCCAAGGTCGCCAAGGGCGACCTGGCTCGCGTAAAGGCGCTGGCGGAAAAACTGACTGACTGATTCGTTGGTTATGGTCGGCGCCTTCACGGGCGTCGACCTTTGGCAGGAGAACACCCTATGCGCATCACTATCGGTTTACTGATGGCCATGCTGGCCTTCGCTGCCCATGCCGAGTCCCCCGACCCGGTGGCGCTCAAGGCACAGTTGCAGGACTACTATTTCGACGCCGCCCGTCGTGGCGACCTCGACATGCTCAACACCTTCATAGAGTCCGGCTACGGCCTCAATGCCCAGGATGACAAGGGCTACACCGCATTGATCCTGGCTGCTTATCACGGCCAGGGCCCGTATGTGGAGCGTCTGCTCGATGCCGGCGCCGACGCCTGCGTGCAGGATAAACGCGGTAACACAGCGTTGATGGGCGTCATCTTCAAAGGTGAGCTGAAAATCGCCCAGCGCCTGTTGGCCACCGACTGCAACCCCGACCAACGCAACGGCGCAGGGCAGACCGCCGCCATGTACGCCGGGTTGTTCAAGCGCGTCGAGTTGCTGGGCGCGCTGCAAGCCAAAGGCGCCGACCTGAACGCCGAAGACCCCGTCGGTAACAGCGCTTCACGTTTGGCTAATGGCGAAATCCGGACCCCAGCGTCGCGCTGAGCTATCATCGCGGTTTTTCGGTTGGAGGTTCTCATATGGCAAAGGCCAAGCGCATGTACGGCTGCACAGAGTGCGGCGCGACCTTTCCCAAATGGGCGGGCCAGTGCTCCGAATGCGGCGCGTGGAACACCCTGACTGAAACCATGATCGAGAGCGGCGGTGCCGCGGCCCCCACCGGCCGTGCCGGCTGGACCGGGCAACAGGCGCAGATCAAGACCCTGGCCGAAGTCAGCGTCGAAGAAATCCCGCGCTTTTCCACCGCCTCCGGCGAATTGGACCGGGTGCTGGGCGGTGGCCTGGTGGACGGCTCGGTGGTATTGATTGGCGGTGACCCGGGCATCGGCAAGTCCACGATCCTGTTGCAAACCCTGTGCAGCATCGCCAGCCGCATGCCTGCGCTGTATGTCACCGGCGAAGAGTCCCAGCAGCAAGTGGCCATGCGCGCCCGGCGCCTGGGCTTGCCCCAGGACCAACTGCGGGTCATGACCGAAACCTGCATCGAAAGCATCATCGCCACGGCGCGCATCGAAAAGCCCAAGGTCATGGTTATCGACTCGATCCAGACGATTTTCACTGAACAACTGCAATCGGCACCCGGCGGTGTGTCCCAGGTGCGCGAAAGCGCGGCGCTGTTGGTGCGTTACGCCAAGCAGAGCGGCACGGCGATCTTCCTGGTCGGCCACGTGACCAAGGAAGGCGCACTGGCCGGGCCACGGGTGTTGGAACACATGGTCGACACCGTGTTGTATTTCGAAGGGGAATCCGACGGTCGCCTGCGCTTGCTGCGAGCGGTGAAGAACCGTTTTGGCGCCGTCAACGAACTGGGGGTGTTCGCCATGACCGACCGGGGGCTGAAAGAAGTCTCGAACCCCTCGGCGATTTTTCTCACCCGCGCTCAGGAAGAAGTCCCAGGCAGTGTGGTGATGGCCACCTGGGAAGGCACCCGGCCGATGCTGGTGGAAGTCCAGGCGCTGGTGGATGACAGCCATTTGGCCAACCCACGGCGGGTCACACTGGGCCTGGACCAGAACCGCCTGGCGATGCTGCTGGCGGTGCTGCACCGGCATGGCGGCATTCCGACCCACGACCAGGATGTGTTCCTCAACGTGGTGGGCGGGGTCAAGGTGTTGGAGACCGCGTCCGACCTGGCGTTGATGGCGGCGGTGATGTCCAGCCTGCGTAATCGGCCGTTGCCCCATGACTTGCTGGTGTTTGGGGAGGTGGGGTTGTCGGGCGAAGTGCGCCCGGTGCCGAGTGGGCAGGAGCGGTTGAAGGAAGCGGCCAAGCATGGCTTCAAACGGGCGATTGTGCCCAAGGGCAATGCGCCGAAGGAGGCGCCGCCGGGGTTGCAGATTATTGCTGTGACGCGGCTGGAGCAGGCGTTGGATGCCCTGTTCGAATAATCCGCAACACTGCTGAACACCTGTGGGAGCTGGCTTGCCTGCGATAGCGGCGGGTCAGCTTACCCATCCTTGTCTGATACACCGCCATCGCAGGCAAGCCAGCTCCCACCCTTGATTCATGTTGGCGGCTAGAGCTCCAGCAGGGCGCCCAACTCGCGCTCCAGTTCTTGCTCATCACCCAGGTTCAACTCAACGAACCTACGCAAATGGCTGATCGAGTCCAGATCAATGTGCTTGCACACAAAGCCCAATTGGCCCTGATCTTCATGGGTCAGCCGCGCTTGCATCTTTATATGCGTCTTCTGTTCCAGGCGTATGTCGACGTCAAAGGGCAGCGCTTTATTCCCCTTCCAGTCGTCAGGCCGTTCCACCAGCAATCCCTTGAGTGACAGATCCACCAGTTTCACCGGCCATTCGCTGCCGTTTTGCCGAAGTTCGGCCGTGGCATCAAAGGCGATTCGGCGAAAACGGCGACGTTCAGACGCATGTTCGGTCATGGTATAGCCCTCTGTGAATGGGAGGAGTGTAGCCCGGGGCCATCAAGGGGCGTTTATTTCGGCTTTTTTTAACGGTTGAAGGCTCTAGACCAACGTAGGGGGCTGGTCTTTAAGGCCAGTAGCGCTAAACTCGGGCTGGCTGTCCTTTCTGTCCACCCTGGCTGGAATATAAAAATGAAAAATAATAATAGCCTGCTACGCCACTTACCCTGGCTGGTGCTGGCAATTGTAGGAGCGTGCGCCCTGGGCGTAGTGGCCTTGCGCCGCGGCGAGGCGATCAACGCCTTGTGGATTGTGGTCGCTGCGGTGGCCATCTACCTGGTTGCGTACCGTTACTACAGTCTGTTCATCGCCAACAACGTGATGCAACTCGATCCCCGGCGGGCAACCCCTGCGGTGGTCAACAACGATGGTCTGGACTATGTGCCGACCAACAAACACATTCTTTTCGGTCACCACTTTGCGGCGATTGCCGGTGCAGGCCCGTTGGTCGGCCCGGTGCTGGCGGCGCAAATGGGCTATCTGCCCGGTACCCTGTGGCTGATTGCCGGGGTGGTGCTGGCCGGTGCGGTGCAAGACTTCATGGTCCTGTTCCTGTCCACCCGTCGCAACGGCCGTTCCCTGGGGGATATGGTGCGCGAAGAGATGGGCCGTATTCCCGGGACCATCGCGCTGTTCGGCTGCTTCCTGATCATGATCATCATCCTCGCGGTGCTGGCGCTGATCGTGGTCAAAGCCCTGGCCGAGAGCCCATGGGGCATCTTCACGGTGATGGCGACCATCCCGATCGCGATGTTCATGGGCATCTACATGCGCTACATCCGCCCGGGCCGCATCGGTGAAATCTCGATCATCGGCGTGCTGTTGCTGCTCGGTTCGATCTGGCTGGGCGGGCAGATTGCCGCTGATCCGGTGTGGGCCAAGGCGTTCACCTTCACCGGTATCCAGATCACCTGGATGCTGATCGGCTACGGTTTCGTGGCCGCTGTGCTGCCGGTGTGGCTGATTCTGGCGCCCCGCGACTACCTGTCGACGTTCCTGAAAATCGGCACCATCATCGCCCTGGCGATTGGCATCCTGATCACCATGCCTGATCTGAAAATGCCGGCTCTCACCCAGTTCATCGACGGCACCGGCCCGGTGTGGAAGGGCGGCCTGTTCCCGTTCCTGTTCATCACCATTGCCTGTGGCGCGGTCTCGGGTTTCCATGCGCTGATCTCCTCGGGCACCACGCCCAAGTTGCTCGCCAGTGAGAGCCATGCCCGTTACATCGGTTACGGCGGCATGCTGATGGAGTCGTTCGTGGCCATCATGGCGATGGTTGCCGCCTCGGTGATTGAGCCCGGCGTGTACTTCGCCATGAACAGCCCGGCTGCCATTGTCGGCACCGACGTGGTCACCGTGGCGCAAACCGTCAGCAGTTGGGGCTTTGCCATTACGCCTGAGGCGCTGTCGGCCGTTGCCCACGATATCGGTGAAACCACCATCCTGGCACGTGCCGGCGGCGCGCCGACTCTGGCGGTAGGTATCGCGCAGATCCTGCACAGCGTGCTGCCGGGTGAAAACACCATGGCGTTCTGGTACCACTTTGCGATCTTGTTCGAAGCGCTGTTCATCCTCACGGCGGTGGACGCCGGTACCCGTGCCGGCCGCTTCATGCTGCAGGACCTGCTGGGTTCGTTCGTGCCTGCGCTCAAACGCACCGAGTCCTGGACCGCCAACCTGATTGCCACGGCCGGTTGCGTGGCCATGTGGGGCTACTTGCTGTACCAAGGCGTGATCGACCCGCTGGGTGGCATCAATACCTTGTGGCCGCTGTTCGGTATCTCCAACCAGATGCTGGCCGGTATCGCGCTGATGCTGGCGACCGTTGTGCTGATCAAAATGAAGCGTCAGCGCTACATCTGGGTGACCATGTTGCCGGCTGTCTGGCTGCTGATCTGCACCACCACGGCAGGCTTCATCAAGCTGTTCGACGCCAACCCGGCGATCGGCTTCCTGTCGCTGGCCAAGAAATACAGCGATGCCCTGGCTAACGGCCAGATCCTCGCCCCGGCCAAGAGCATCGACCAGATGCAGCACGTGATCTGGAACGCTTACACCAACGCAACGCTGACGGCGCTGTTCCTGTTCGTGGTGTTCAGCATCCTGTTCTATGCGCTCAAAGTCGGCGTCGCTGCCTGGGGTAACAAAGAACGTACGGATAAAGAAGCCCCGTTCCAGGCTGTACCGGACGCGTAAACGAGGATTGCAAGCATGTTCAATGACATCAGTCGCCTCGGTAAATACCTCGGTCAGGCCGCCCGCCTGATGGTCGGCATGCCCGACTACGACACCTACGTCGAGCATATGCAAACCAAACACCCGGACAAGCCGGTGATGGACTACAAGGCGTTCTTCCGGGAACGCCAGGAAGCCCGTTACGGCGGCAAGGGTGGGCCCAAGTGCTGCTGACCCGGTAACGCGGGCCAATGCAATATCCCTGTGGGAGCAGGGCTTTCTGTGGGAGCTGGCTTGCCTGCGATAGCATCACCTCGGTCTGACGCAAGCACCGAGTTGTCTGCATCGCAGGCAAGCCAGCTCCCACAGGGGCCTTTGCTCCCACATTTGTTTCTGTTTTTCTTCAAGGAGAATCTCTTGTCCTCTCCCATCCCCGTCACCATCCTCAGTGGCTTTCTCGGCGCCGGCAAGACCACCTTGCTGCGCCACCTGCTCAAAGCCGAGCACGGCTTGAAAATCGCCGTGATCGAAAACGAATTCAGTGACGCCGGTATCGACACCCAACTGCTGGGCGACGAGCCGGTGCAAGTGATGACCCTGTCCAACGGCTGCGTGTGCTGCACCATCCACACCGACCTGACCAAAGCCCTGTACCTGCTGCTGGAACGCCTGGACAGCGGCGAGATCGCCTTCGACCGGCTGGTGATCGAATGCACCGGCCTGGCCGACCCGGCGCCGGTGGCCCAGACGTTCTTCATCGACGAAGAACTGCGCGAGCGTTATATCCTCGACGGCATCATCACCTTGGTGGATGCGGCCCACGCCGAGCATCACCTGACCCAGACCATCGCCCAGGCCCAGATCGGCTTTGCCGACCGCTTGCTGGTGAGCAAACGCGACTTGGTAGACGACGCCAGCTTCGACGCCCTCAGCCAGCGCCTCACCCGCATCAACCGCCGTGCGCCGATTCGCGTAGTGGACCACGGCAAGATTGATTTGGCCGAGCTGCTGGACGTACGCGGCTTCAACCTCAATGCCGGCATGAGCCTGCGCCCGGTGAGTGCAGCGCCTTCGGTGGACCGTATTTCCAGCCTGGTGCTACGCACCGACCAGCCGCTGGATATCGACCGTCTCAGCGAGTTCATGAACGAGCTGCTGGAAGACCATGGCAAGCAACTGCTGCGTTACAAAGGCGTGTTGAACATTGCCGGGGAGGATCGACGCATGGTGTTCCAGGGCGTGCTGAAGCTGTATGGCTTCGACTGGGATACCGAATGGGCCGAGGGCGAGGCGCGGGAGAGTGTGATCGTGTTTATTGCCGATGAGCTGCCCGAAGACAAGATTCGCCAAGGCTTTGAGCGGGTCTACCAATGAACTCGGCTTGAAATGCACGCCAATGTGGGAGCTGGCTTGCCTGCGATAGCGGTGGGTCAATCACTGATGGGCTGACTGCACAACCGCCATCGCAGGCAAGCCAGCTCCCACACTTGACCCTGTTTCAAATTGAAATCGGCATAAAAAAGCCCGGCTCATGAGCCGGGCTTCTTATTCACGCAACTGCCATCAAGCGCCGTATACCGGCAGCTTCTTGCAGATGGCCTTGACCTTCTCACGTACCGCGTCGATCACGGCTTCGTTGTTCAGGTCGGCCAGGATGTCGCAGATCCAGCCCGCCAGTTCCTTGCACTCGGCTTCCTTGAAGCCACGGGTGGTCACTGCCGGGGTGCCGAAGCGCAGGCCGGAGGTGACGAACGGCGAACGTGGGTCGTTCGGCACGGAGTTCTTGTTCACGGTGATGAAGGCTTTGCCCAGGGCAGCATCAGCATCTTTACCGGAAATGTCCTGCTTGATCAGCGACAGCAGGAACAGATGGTTTTCAGTACCGCCGGACACCACGTCAAAGCCGCGCTCGATGAACACGCTGGCCATGGTCTTGGCGTTCTTGACCACTTGTTGCTGGTAGGTCTTGAACTCAGGCTGCAGTGCTTCCTTGAAGCAGATCGCCTTGGCCGCGATCACGTGCTCCAGCGGGCCGCCTTGGGCGCCCGGGAAAACGGCGGAGTTGAGCTTCTTCTCGATCTCGGCGTTGGCACGCGCCAGGATCAGGCCGCCACGTGGACCTCGCAGGGTCTTGTGGGTCGTGGTGGTGACCACGTCAGCGTAAGGCACTGGGTTGGGGTAAACGCCCGCAGCCACCAGACCGGCCACGTGGGCCATGTCGACGAACAGGTAGGCACCGACCTTGTCGGCGATTTCACGGAAGCGTGGGAAGTCCAGGATCTGCGAGTAGGCAGAGAAACCGGCCACGATCATTTTTGGCTTGTGCTCAACCGCCAGACGCTCGACTTCGTCGTAGTCGATCAGGCCGTTGGCATCGATACCGTACTGAACGGCGTTGTACAGCTTGCCGGAGGACGAAACCGTGGCGCCGTGGGTCAGGTGACCGCCGTGGGCCAGGCTCATGCCCAGGATGGTGTCGCCGCCTTGCAGCAGGGCCAGGTACACGGCGCTGTTGGCTTGGGAACCGGCGTGTGGTTGGACGTTGGCGTAATCGGCGCCGAACAGCTCTTTTGCACGGTCGATGGCCAATTGCTCAACCACGTCGACGTACTCGCAACCACCGTAGTAGCGCTTGCCTGGGTAGCCTTCGGCGTACTTGTTGGTCAGAACCGAACCTTGAGCCTCCATCACCGCAGGGCTGGTGTAGTTTTCCGAAGCGATCAGCTCAATGTGCTCTTCCTGGCGCACGGCTTCTTGCTCCATGGCGGCGAAGAGATCGGCGTCGTACTTGGCAATAGTCAAATCACGGCTGAACATGGCGGTCCTCAAGGATCGGGGGCAGAAAAGGAGGGCATTCTAACCCAATGGGTTTTAGATGGCATATGAAAGGACATCATGTCGCGGACAAGTGGGGCTCATCTGGGGATGGGCGGTGTCGGTACTGGCCCCATCGCAGGCAAGCCAGCTCCCACACTTGATCGGGTTCACACAGTCAAATGTGGGAGCTGGCTTGCCTGCGATGAGGCCCTCAGCCTCACCACGGCACTTTCAGTCAAACATGAACAGCGCATCATTACTGAACTGCACCTCAAACCGATTCGCCGGCATTGGCCGCCCGAACAGGTAACCCTGCACCTCATCACAGCCATGCTCACGCAGGAAGTCCAACTGCTCATGGGTTTCCACCCCTTCGGCAATCACCGCCAGGTTCAGGCTGTGGGCCATGGCAATGATCGCCCGGGCAATCTGTGCGTCCTGCTCACCCGAGGGCAGGCCGTCGACGAAGGTGCGGTCGATCTTCAGCACATCGATGGGGAATTGCTTGAGGTAGTTGAGCGACGAATAGCCGGTGCCAAAGTCATCCACCGCGATGCTCAAGCCCAGGTTTTTCAGGCTGGCGAGGATCTGCAGGGCTTCGTTGACTTCACGCATCAGGATACTTTCGGTCAGTTCCAGCTCCAGGCACGCCGGCGGCAGGCCGGTGTCCTTGAGAATGGTGGCGATACGCGTGCCCAGTTGGCCGTCGGAGAACTGCCGCGCCGAGATGTTTACCGAGACTTTAGGGACTCGCACCTTGTTCTGGTGCCAGGTCTTGAGCTGGCGACAGGCTTCGCCGATCACCCAGTCGCCCACATCCACCACCAGCCCGAGCTCTTCCAGCACCGGGATAAAGTCCCCGGGCGGTACCAGGCCACGGCGCGGGTGGCGCCAGCGCAGCAGGGCTTCGGCGCCGGTCAGGCGTTTGCCGTCGCCGCTGAATTGCGGCTGGTAATAGAGCACGAATTCGTTCTGGTCCAAGGCGTGGCGCAGGTCGCTTTCCAGTTCCAGGCGCTCCAGGGCGCTGGCGTTCATGTCGGCCTGGTAGAACTGGAAGTTGTTCTTGCCGCGCTCTTTAGCGTGATACATCGCCGTGTCGGCGTTTTTCATCAATTGGCTCAGCTCGTTGCCGTCTTGCGGGCTCAGGGCGATGCCGATGCTGGCGGTCACGAAGAATTCGCGGCCCTCCAGCACAAAAGGTTTGACCAGGCTGGCGAGAATCTGCTCGGCCACATGAATGGCGCGGTTCAGCGCCATGTCGCGGCTGACCCGTGGTTGCAGGAGCAAGGTGAATTCGTCGCCGCCCATGCGCGCCACGGTGTCGTCCTCGGCCACGCAGCCGAGCAGGCGCGTGGCCATTTCCTTGAGCATGCGGTCGCCGGCCGCGTGGCCGAGGGAGTCGTTGATCGGCTTGAAGCGGTCAAGGTCGAGGAACATCAGCACCACCCACGACTTCTGCCGTTCGGCGGACTGCAACGCGGTGTGCAGGCGGTCCTGGAACAGGGTGCGGTTGGGCAGGTGGGTCAGGGCGTCGTAGTAGGCCAGGCGGTGGATGCGCTGCTCACTGGCCTTGCGCTCGCTGATATCGCTGAAGAAACACACGTAACTGGCCAGGTCGCCTTCGTCGTCGAACACCGCGGTAATGCCCACCCAGGCCGGGTAATGCTCGCCATTGAGACGCTTGAGCCACACCTCGCCTTCCCAGGTGCTGTGCTGGTGCAATTGCTTGAGCACATAACGTAGATGGGCTTCCTGCTGCTCATCGACGGTGAGCATATTGGGCAACTGGTCGAGCACATCGCTCACCGCATAGCCGCTGACCCGGCTGAACGCCTCGTTGGCTTGCACGATATAACCGGCCGGGTCGGTGATCAGGATCGCCGAGGTGGAATGCTCGAATACCGTGGCCGCCATGCGCAGGTCTTTTTCGGCGCGGCGTTGCTGGCTGATATCGCGGCCCACGCCGAGGATGCCTTCAAACGCGCCATGTTCATCCCACACCAGCACCAGGCGCAGTTCTATCGGCACCTTGCGCCCGTCGGCGCGCAGGCAGTCGAACAGAAACAGTTGGGTCTGCAGTTCATCGCGCAAGGTGTTCAAGGCGTCGGGGTTGCCGAGGGCGCGGCTGACCTGTTCCATCAGGCTATAGATGCCGGTCAACTGCTGAGGGTTGGCAACGATCGACTGCCAGCCGTTCTTGAACACCCAGTCCACGTCATAGCCCAGGACGGTGTTGACCGAGGGGCTGATGTAGTTGAGGGCCAGTTGGCTGTCGGTGGAGCAGATCACGTCGCTGATGCTTTCGGCCAGCATCCGGTAGCGCTGTTCACTGTCGCGCAGCGATTCACTGGCCTCGATCTGGTCGGTAATGTCCTTGGCCACGCCGATGATCCGGGTGACCACCGTAGACGTATCGCGGGCCAGGGCCTGTTCGCGGATATCGAAGCGGCGCCACTGGTTATTGCGGTGACGAAAGCGCAGTTGGCAGTGCAATTGGGTCGTATAGCCGACCTGGCGTTGTTGTTGGCGCGCGTCATGGTAGTGCTCGGCGTCTTCGGGGTGCAGCAGGATTTCCCAGAAGTACTCACCCATTTGCTGCAACTCGGCTTTGTTGTAGCCCAGGGTGTGACCCAAATGATGGTTGCTGAAAATCATGCGCTGGCTGATCACGTCTTGCACATACAGGTGGTCGGGCACGGTGCGCACCACATCCGACCAGAAGCTTTCACGCTCCACCAGCGACAACTCGATCAGCTTGCGGCTGGTGATGTCGCTGATGCTGAGAATCACGGCCTTGACGTCATCCTGCTGCTCGGGCAAACGCATCACCAGCCACAGGTACTGTTCGTTGCCGGCCACGTCGTTGAGCTGGATTTCCAGCTCCAGCTGTTTTTGCCGGGTCAGTACGGCTTCCAGCACCTGATAGCCGATGGACGTGGCATTGCGCGGGCAGTCATCGATCAGGCGTTCCCACGCCTGCTCGCAGGACGCGACGTTGAGCAGGCGCACGGCCATCTGGTTGACCTCGGTGACGCGCAACTCCTTGAGCAGTTGCTTGCGCTCCGTGGGGTTGGCCTGCAACCAGGCGTGCAACTGCTCACGGCTTTGCACCTGGGTCTTGTTGCAAAACGCCTTGAGCCCCGACAGGTCCAACACGCACAACGCGACGCCGGTGCCTTCGAAGATGTCCTGGTAGCGTCGCCGGCCTTCGTTCACCTGGCGTTGGCGGCGGCGCATGTTGAGCAGCACGATCACCGGGATCAGCGAGAACGCCAGGCCCAGCAGGCACTTGCCGATAAAGGCGGGCAGTAGTTGTTCCAACACCGCGCTGCGGTCAAACATGCCGCGCAGTTGCCAATCGCTTTTGCTCAACGGCGTGACCAGCACGCTGCGGTTCAATTCATCCGGTGTCAGGGCGCCGGACCACTGCGCCGGCATGCCGCTGTCACGGCTGACCACACGATGGTTCAGGCTGTTCTCGATTGCCCACATCGGGCGCTGGCCCTGGACATCCTGGCGTGTGAGGTTGGCCAGATAATTGGGCGCCAGGCGCAAGGCCCAGTACACCTTGGAGCCACCGCTGGGTTGGTGCAGCAACAGATAGATGACCGTGCCGTCATTATCATTGCTCAGGTAGTAGGACTGGGCGTGACTGCGCTTGACCAGGTCTTCGAGCAGGGCACTGTCTTGGCTGCCTTCGGCAGTGTCGCTGATCAGTGCGCCGCTGGGGGCGAGCAGGGCGAAGCTGCGCAGGTCCGGTAATGAGCGCTGCAGCGTGCGCATCAGGGCCTGCTGCTGTTCGGCATTGCGCGGCGGCTCGACAATCGGCAACAGGTTCAGGGCGATCTGTGCGCTCAGGGCCATGTTCTGGCTGATCTGCTCGGCCAGGTCGGCGCTGTAGTCGATGGTGTATTGCTGTTGGTTTTTCTGGTTTTGCTGCAATTGGTCCAGCAGTTGCCAGAACAACAGGGCGAGCAACAGCAGGACAAGCGTCGCCAACGCGCCTTTCAAGGTGCCGTGCAGGGGCGCTCCCGGCGCAATATGAGCGGCGCGCAAGGGCGTGGGCGGCGTGACGTTGGACAAACTGTGATCCTGCGGTTTGGCTGGACTGGCGCGCGACGTGCACTATAAGCCGGACGCCCGAAGGGCGGCTAGCATGCCTTGAGTTGTGGCAAAGTGCCAGTCCTGCCTGGCTGGACTGCCCCAGCGCATTCAGGTAGCTTTGCCGGTTACGCGGGGGCGTTCCAGCCCCAGACATTCAGGCTTTTTTTGCTCGCTGGCATTGATGATAGTCAAAGGCCCGCGCGGCGCATGGCCTGGCACGGGCTTCGTCCGCTTAATTCATCAGTCACTGACGCTAGGTTCACCATGGCTCAATACGTCTTCACCATGCATCGGCTGGGAAAAGTTGTTCCGCCGAAGCGGGAAATCCTGAAAAACATTTCGCTGTCCTTCTTCCCAGGCGCCAAGATCGGCGTGCTCGGCCTCAACGGTTCGGGTAAGTCCACCCTGCTGAAAATCATGGCAGGCGTCGACACCGAGTTCGAAGGCGAAGCCCGTCCGATGCCGGACCTGAACATCGGTTACCTGCCGCAAGAGCCGATCCTGGACCCGACCAAGACCGTGCGCGAAGTGGTCGAAGAAGCCGTCAGCGTGATCAAGGACGCCCAGGCCCGCCTTGATGAGGTGTACGCCGCCTACGCCGAACCGGATGCCGACTTCGACAAGCTGGCTGCCGAACAGGCCAAGCTCGAAGCGATCCTGCAGGCGGGCGATGGCCACAACCTGGAGCGCCAACTGGAAGTCGCCGCCGATGCGCTGCGCCTGCCAGCCTGGGACGCCAAGGTCGAGCACCTGTCCGGTGGTGAGAAGCGTCGTGTGGCCCTGTGCCGCCTGCTGCTGTCGGCCCCTGACATGCTGCTGCTCGACGAACCGACCAACCACCTGGACGCCGATTCCGTCGCCTGGCTGGAGCACTTTCTGCACGATTTCCCGGGCACCGTGGTTGCGATCACGCACGACCGTTACTTCCTGGACAACGTCGCCGGCTGGATCCTCGAACTCGACCGCGGCGCCGGTATCCCTTACGAGGGCAACTACTCCGGTTGGCTGGAAGCCAAGTCCGACCGTCTGGCCGCCGAATCCAAGCAGCAATCGGCCCACGAAAAAGCCATGAAGGAAGAACTGGAGTGGGTGCGCAAAGGCGCCAAGGCCCGCCAGTCCAAATCCAAGGCCCGTCTGCAACGCTTTGAAGAAATGCAGTCGCAGGAATTCCAGAAGCGCAGCGAAACCAACGAGATCTACATCCCGGCCGGTCCGCGCCTGGGTGACAAGGTCATCGAGTTCAAGAACGTGACCAAAGGCTATGGCGACCGCGTGCTGATCGACAACCTGTCGTTCGCCATGCCAAAAGGCGCGATCGTCGGCGTTATTGGTGGTAACGGTGCGGGTAAATCCACACTGTTCCGCATGCTGATGGGCAAGGAAACCCCGGACTCCGGCAGCATCGAGATCGGTGACACCGTGCAACTGGCCTGTGTGGACCAGAGCCGCGACGACCTCGACGGCAGCAAGACTGTGTTCCAGCAGATCTCTGACGGTTCCGACCAGATCCGTATCGGCAACTATGAAATCCCGTCGCGCACCTACGTCGGCCGTTTCAACTTCAAGGGCGGCGACCAGCAGAAGTTCGTCAAGGACCTGTCCGGTGGTGAGCGCGGTCGCTTGCACCTGGCCCTGACCCTGAAAGAGGGCGGCAACGTGTTGCTGCTCGACGAACCGTCCAACGACCTCGACGTTGAAACCCTGCGTTCCCTGGAAGAAGCCCTGCTGGACTTCCCGGGCGCCGCCATTGTGATCTCTCACGATCGGTGGTTCCTTGACCGCGTCGCGACCCACATCCTGGCGTACGAAGATGACTCCCAGGCGGTGTTCTTCGAAGGCAACTACACCGAGTACGAAGCCGACCGTAAGAAGCGCTTGGGTGAGGCCGCTGCCCAGCCGCACCGTGTGCGTCACAAAAAGCTGGCCTGATGCTGCAATAGCCGCAACAGCCTGTTGAAAAAATACCCCTCACGCAGGGGTATTTTTTTGCCCGCGTTATGCCGGAAGCGTCGTGGGCGCCAGCGTTGGGCGGCTGCGCAGCAATTCTTCGACCACCCCCATAAACGCCTCGACCAACAATGAGCGTGACGGTGAGCGCGTGAGTATCAGCAGGTGTACCCAGGCTTCGGGGTCTGCCAAGGGGCGGTAGACCACGCCTTCCCTGGCCAGGGTGCGGGTGCACTGGGGCACGAGCGAGACACCTTGGCCTGCCGCCACCAGGGCGATGATCGAGGTGATCTGGCGCCCAGCAGGGCCCGGGCGCAGCGCCAGGCCGCGGCGTTGATACAGGTGCTCGATGGAGCCGTTGAGGCCCGAACCGTAGTCGCTGGGGAACAGAATCAACGGGTACTCACTGAGCTGGGCGAGGGTGACTTCGTCCTGGTCCGCCAGCGGGTTGTCGCTGCAAAGCGCCGCCACCAGCGGTTCTTGCCCCAAGGACAAAGCCTCGACGCCGGTTTGCCCGGCCTCCGGCAGCAGGCGGCTCATGCCGATGTCGATGCGCCCGTCCAGCACGTGCGTGTGCAGGCTGCCGGAAGCGCTCTCCACCAGGGTCAGTTGCACATCGGGAAAACGCTGGGCGAAGGCTTGCAGGGTTTGGCTGAAGAGTTCCGACAACGCGATCGAGCTGGCATAGCCTACGACCAGTTGGCCAGTCGAGCCGGCAGCCAGCTTGGCGGCGATGTCTTGTGCAAGCCTGGCGTGCTCCAGCGCTGCGCGGGCATACGGCAAAAAGTGCTGGCCTTGGGCGGTCAGTGTGACCGTGCGACTGGTGCGGTCGAACAGGCGAAAGCCAAGCTCGGTTTCCAGGGCCGAAATCTGCCGCGTCAGGGGCGGCTGGGCAAGGTGCAGGCGCTGGGCTGCGCGGCCGAAGTGCAGCTCTTCGGCGACCGTCAGGAAGTACCGTAACTTGCGTAGATCAAGCATTCTGTTTCCTGGGTATTGATCGGTCCGAATTCGGTATTGGTGTTCCCTGCGCTGGGTATTCTATAAACATCCTCGACTATAAGACGAGAGGCCACATGAACCCGCGCATGCATCACGCCCGCTTCGCCGTGTTCCTGTGTGGCTGTGCGGCGTTTCTGAATCTTTATGCGACACAGAGCATCCTGCCTGCGTTTGCCGAAAGCTTCCAGGTGAGTGCCCGACAGGCAGGGTGGAGCATCACGGTGACCACGTTGGCCGTGGCGTTGACCGCGCCGTTTGTCGGGCGCCTGACCGGCCGTTTCGAGCAGCGCACGGTGATTGCCGTGGCTGCATTGCTGCTGGCGCTACCGACGCTGCTGACGGCCTATGTGGACAGTTTTGCCGAGCTGCTGGTGTGGCGTTTTGTCGAAGGGATGTTGATTCCCGTGGTGTTCGCCACCAGCGTGGCCTACATCGGCGATCGCTGGCGCGCGGCCAGCGTTACCGAGATCACCAGTTTGTACGTCGCGGGGACGGTGCTCGGTGGGTTTGCCGGGCGCTTTGTCTCGGGTGTCATGACCCAATATGTGGGCTGGCGCGAAGCCTTCGAACTGTTGGCGGTGATCAGCCTGCTGGTCGGCCTGCTGATTGTGTGGCTGTTGCCGGCCAATCCGGTGGCGCGGCCCGGCGTTGCGGCCGTGGGCATGCACGGGGTGCGCCGGCTCCTGCGCAAACCCTTGCTGGCGGCCTATGGCGTCGGTTTCTGCGTGCTGTTCTCCCAAGTCGCAACCTTTACCTATGCCGGGCTGCATCTCAGCCAGGCCCCGTTCAACCTGGGCGCTGCAGCCTTGGGCACTTTGTATGCGGTGTTCCTGCTGGCGCTGGTGGTCATTCCTGTTGCGGGGCGCTTGAGCAAATCGCGACCACAATCGCAGTTACTGACCGGCGCTGTGGCGCTCGGCATCTGTGGCTCGGCGCTGACATTGTTGCCGTCCCTGTGGCTGATCGTGCTGGGGCTGGCCCTGAGCTCCACCGGCGTATTCCTGGCACAGGCATCCGCCAATGCGTATATCGCCACCACGGCGGGCCCGGACAAGTCCGGCGCCGTGGGGCTGTACCTGACCGGTTATTACCTGGGCGGCAGCGCCGGCGCCGTGGCCCCGGCCATGCTCTGGAATCAATGGGGCTGGCCAGGCTGCGTGGCGTTGGTCGCAGGTTTTCAGCTGTTGTCGCTGGCGATTGCCCTGCTGGGCTGGAAACCGGTAAAGCCCCAGGCCCTGATCGCCGGACAGCGCGGCAAACCAGCCTGATTTTTCATCCAATAAAGGACTATGAGAGGTGAACATGACTAACACCGTGATCAAGCGCAGCCAGTTGTTGAAGCTCATCGAACCGGTATTGAACGACATGCCGGCCGGTGCATTGCGCCACGCGCTGTTCGAAGCCTTCTGGGCTCAGGAAGACGCGCTGGTGGATATCGAAGACGCTTTTGCGCGACTCACCTCGCGTCGGCATTCGCCGGCGGTACTGCGCAAGTTCTTCGCCAGTTGGTCCAAGACCAATAATTCGGCAGCCAGTGTGTCCGGCCTGGCCAACCGCATTACCTTGCTGGCGCGCTCCGATGAAGGCTCCGCCGCCGCGGCGCAGTTGTACCGCGCCTGCGGCAGCCTGCAACGCATCACCGATGAAGATCTGGGCGCGTTGGGCAACACCTTGCACGCAGACCTGTTCTACACCATGGCCACCGCGCTGTGCGGTGATGACCAGTGGATATTGAAGGACAATTGCCTGCCCTCGGCACAGGCGTTCAAGGACTGGACCGACACCCGCCGCCTGCGTGATCGCGACCTGCTGCAGGGGTTGCTGACCACGTTGATCCACGAGGTGTACACCCATGGCGAAGTGGAATTCATCCACCCGTTGTACTCGCAGTGGTTCGTGCGGGACATGGGCGTGCCGCCGGAGAAATCCCGTGCGACGGTGGCCTGGGTCACGGTGCACACCGGCGGTACTGAGAGCAACCATTTCGCCCATGCGGTGGCGGCGGTGAATGAGTTCACCACTGCCATGCAGATTGAAGTGGACCCCGCCACGGCACGCGACATTTTCGCCCAATACCTGCAGCGTAAAGCCAGTGTGATGAGCGACTGTGCGCAGTTGCTGGGTTAACCCGGCGTTTTGCCTGAGAGCCTCTGACCCAGATGAACACCCTGAAGCAGACCGCAACGCCATCGTTGTCGCCGCCTGACCCGGTCAGCGTGCGTCGCCGCGCTCTGGTGGCCGGCTGCGGCGCGCATGCCGTGCACGACGGGCTGACCGATGTGATTTATGTGCTGTTGCCGATCTGGCAAGCGCAGTTCGGCCTCAGCTACGCCCAGATCGGCCTGTTGCGCGGTGCCTATGCGGGCATGATGGCCGGTTTTCAGTTACTGGCCAGCCGGGCTGCCGCGCGCTGGGGGCGTGAACGCTTGCTGGTAGGTGGCACGGCGTTGGCGGGCCTGGCCTACCTGCTGGCCGGCCAGGCCGGTGGGCTGGGCGTGTTGTTATTCGCGCTGCTGCTGGGCGGGCTCGGCGCGAGTACGCAGCACCCGCTGGCCTCGTCGTTGATCACCGATACGCACGAGGCCGGCGGGGGCGTCAAACAAGCGCTGTCGCAGTACAACTTCAGCGGCGATATCGGCAAGACCCTGATCCCGGGGCTGATCGGCCTGTTGCTGGCGGTCATCAGTTGGCGCGCCAGTGTCACCCTGCTGGGTGTACTCGGGTTGCTGGCGGCAGGCCTGTTGTGGTGGCTGATCCCGGCACGCACCGAGGCGACGGCGGCGCCGCTGAAAGCCACCCGTACGGGCGGCGGCGCCGGCTCTGCGAGCGGCCTGCGTGCGCTGATCGTGACCGGCACGCTGGACAGCGCCGTGCGCATGGGTTTCCTCACCTTCCTGCCGTTTTTGCTCAAGGCCAAGGGCGCCGGGCCTGCGGGCATCGGCCTGGCGCTGACGATGCTGTTCGTCGGGGGCGCCTTCGGCAAATTGTTGTGCGGTTACCTCGGTGCGCGCATCGGCATGATGAAAACGGTATGGGCCACGGAGTTCACCACGGCCGTGTTGATCGTCATGGCGGTGTACTTGCCCTACGCCGGCTTGATGGTGATGTTGCCGCTGCTGGGGCTGGCGCTGAACGGCACGTCGTCGGTGCTGTACGGCGCAGTCCCGGACCTGGCAGGGCCGGGCAGGCGCGACCAGGCGTTCGCCGTGTTCTACACCGGCACCATCGGTGGCGGCGCCTTGGCGCCGGTGCTGTTCGGCAGCCTTGGGGATGCCACCGGTGTGCCCATGGCCGTCCTGTTGCTGGCCGCCACCCTGTTGCTGACCTTGCCGCTGTCCTGGCGGGTTCAGCAAGGGCTGGAGGCCCAAGCCCGGTAGGGCGAACGAACGTTCCAACGTGTTCTGGCAGGTGTAACAATGAATAACAGTGAACCGTCTGCCGTGTCATTGCCGTTGTCCCAGCGTGCGCAACGTCTTAGCGCACCCGGCACATCCAGCATGCGCAGTAAAGCCAATGCCTTGAAAGAAGCCGGCGTCAACGTGGTCAACTTTGCCGCGGGCGAATTGTCCTTCGATGCCTGCCCGGTGATGAAAGCCGCCGCGGCCGATGCGCTCGCCACTGCCCGCAACCGCTACACGCCGCCCATCGGCCTGCCCCAGCTTCGCCACGCGCTGGCGCAGCAGGTCACTCAGCGCTGCGGGGTGAATTACGCCGCCGATGAAATAGCGGTGACCGCTGGTGCCAAGCAGGCGCTGTACAACGCCGCGATGGTGCTGCTCAATCCGGGGGATGAAGTCATCGTCGCGGTGCCGTACTGGGAAACCTTCCCCACCCAGATCCAACTGGCCGGTGGCGTTCCCGTCTATGTCGACACGGCTGCGGATGACTATCGCCTCACCTGCGCAGCGGTCCAGAAGGCCCTGACCCCGCGCACCCGGATGATTGTGATCAACACCCCGAACAATCCGACGGGCACGGTTTATCAGCGCGAAGAACTGCTGGGTATTGCCCGGCTCGCCTTCGCACACAGGCTTTGGGTGGTGTTCGACGAGTGTTACCGCAAACTGGTGCGCGCGCCCCATGAACATCACAACATCGTGTCGCTGTTTGCGCCGCTCAAACATCAGACGGTACTGGTCGATTCGTTTTCCAAGAGCCACGCGGTCACCGGCTGGCGGGTAGGGTATGCGTGCGCGCCCGCCCCAGTCATCGCCGCCATGCACAACCTGCAAGGGCATACGACGTCCAACCCCAGCAGCCTGTCCCAATATGCCGCGCTCGGCAGCCTGATGGCGGACGCGCCGCACTTTACCCGCCAGGTCAATGCCTTCCTCGACCAGCAATTGCTCGTGGCCTGCACCTGCCTGGGGCATGTCGACGGCATTCGGTGCGCCCCGCCGGAAGGGGCGTTCTATCTGTTTATCGATGTGTCCCGCAAGTTGGGGGGCCGCTACCTGGGCACCGTTATTCGTGACGTCGACCACTTGGCCGATCTGTTATTGACCGAGGCCCATATCGCGGTAGTGCCCGGCTCTGGCTGTGGCGACGAAAACAGCATCCGCATCTCCTACGCCGTTGAGCGTGAAGCGCTGATTGAGGGCCTCACACGCTTTAGTCGTTTCATGTCAGAAATCGTTGCGCATTAACCCCACCTTAAAAGGATATGAGCCGTGGAAAATCTGAGCCGCCAATTGATCGGGTACGTGAACCAGGCGCTGGTGGATGTCGAGGACGGACATCTGGTCCAGGCCCTGCTCAGCGGTTTCAACAGTCAAACCGCCGCGCTGGACACGTACTGCGAGACCTATGTCGACATGACCTCCAGTAATTGGAGCGAGTCGTCACTGTGTACGTTCTTCTGTGGCTGGCGTAGCCCGGACGGCGCCGCCCATGCCGTCTCGAGCGTCATCGTGCGCATCCTCCAGGAGTCGGCATCGTTGACGGATGACGCCCGGTTGAAAATGCTCGAAGCGGCGGCCCATTGTGGGGAGATCATTGTCGAGGACATCGGGCTGGGTGAAATGCATGGGCATCCGCACCATTCCAAGCTGTATTACCGCATGGCTTCGGCCATCTGCGGCTCCGATGATTGGCGCCTGCAAGACAAATTCCTCAACCCGATTACCAAAGAGTTCTCCGGTTGGGTGGGGGAAAAACGCCCATTGGCGCCGCAACTCATCGAAGCGCTGGAAATGATGGCCATGACGGAGTTGTTCAATACCGGCGAATACAACCTGATGACCCCGCTATGGAAGCAGTGGTTGCGCGATGTACGGGGCTACAGCGCCGGTGAGGCCAGCCGCGTCGCAAGTTTTCTCAGCGTGCATTGCGGCAGCGTGGAAGCACGCCACTTCAAGCATGCCGCTGAGGCGTTGCGGCTGTATGCCAGCGCCACCGGGCAGGCCGTGGATTACGCGCGTATCGCGCGGCTCTCCAGGGAGTACGTGGCCAGGGCCTGCGAACATCTGCAAAAGATGGCGTCGGTGCTCAAGTGCGAACAGCCCGCCTGGGATTGAGGCTGTCCGATAACCCTTGTTGTGCCGCTGATAAGGAGCCTGAACCCTATGATGGATACCGAAGCGCGCCGACGCCCTCTGTCGGCGCTATTGGATAGCAACCGTTGCCTGCGTGTACTCGAAGCCCATAGCCCGATATCGGCGTTGCTCGCGCAGCGCGCCAGGCTGGAAATCAGCCCAGGGCATTCGGTGGGGTACGACGCCATCTGGTCGAGTTCGCTGACCGACTCGACCCAGCGCGGGTTACCCGACATCGAAATTCTTTCGCCCAGTAACCGATTGCCGGGGATTCGCGAAATCTTCGATGTGTGCTCGCTGCCGCTGATATTCCATGCCGATACCGGCGGTAAGGCCGAACATTTCGCGATTCATATCAAGATGCTGGAGCGCGCAGGCGTCTCGGCGGTGGTGATCGAAGACAAATGCGGCCTGAAGAAGAATTCACTCTTGGGCATCGAGGTCGACCAGGCGCAGGAGTCCATCGAGGCCTTTTGCGCCAAGCTCCAGGCCGGGTGCACGAGTCGCACCGGCTCAGGGCTGATGATGATTGCCCGGTGTGAAAGCTTGATCCTGGATCGCGGCATGGAAGAGGCGATGGCGCGGTGCCTGGCGTATGTGGAGGCGGGGGCGGATGGCATCATGATCCACAGCCGCAAGCAGGATGGCCTGGAAATCCTGGAATTCGCCCGGCAGTTTCGCCTGCAGCGGCCCAGAGTACCGCTGATTTGCGTGCCGACCAGCTATGTTCACCTGAAGTTCGAGGTGCTGGAGCGAGCAGGTTTCAACGCGGTGATTTATGCCAATCACATGTTGCGCAGTGCCTACCTGGCCATGCGCGATACCGCCGTCGGCATACTCGCCAATGGCAGGACGCTGGAGCTGGAGCCACGTTGCTTGGGCATCGACGAGATACTCGACCTGGTGCCCGGTACGCGCTAGAGACATGCGCGGGTCTGTGGGCAAATGCTGTGCGGGCTTGCTCGCGAAAGCGGTGGGTCAGTCGCTGCATCTGTAACTGCACCGCCGCTATCGCAGGCAAGCCAGCTCCCACATGACCGGTGTACTCGATCCAATGTGGGAGCTGGCTTGCCTGCGATAACGGCCTACCTGTTGGTGCAAAACTCAGAGTGAAATCCCCATTTAAGGGCAAAAGAAGGCAGTTATTTATACTTATTGCACCATTTGATTTCACAAAGGCGACATTTTGCCCTGTCACGGTGCGAAACGAATTGATAAAGTCCGGCTCAATCTCCGTTTAACAACAATCAATTTGCCGAGACTGTTCATGACCGAATCCGTCGATTCCTTCCTTGCCCGCCTCAAGAAACGCGACCCGGACCAACCGGAATTCCACCAGGCTGTAGAAGAAGTCCTGCGCAGCCTGTGGTCCTTTCTTGAAGCCAACCCGCACTATCTGACCTCGGGAATTCTGGAGCGCATCTGCGAGCCGGAACGCGCGATCACGTTCCGGGTGTCGTGGGTGGATGACCACGGCAAGGTCCAGGTCAATCGCGGTTTCCGTATCCAGATGAACAGCGCCATTGGGCCCTACAAAGGTGGCTTGCGCTTCCACCCTTCGGTCAACCTGAGTGTGCTGAAATTCCTCGCCTTCGAACAGACCTTCAAGAACTCCCTGACCTCGCTGCCCATGGGCGGCGGCAAAGGCGGCTCGGACTTCGACCCCAAGGGCAAGAGCGACGCCGAAGTGATGCGCTTCTGCCAGGCGTTCATGAGCGAGCTGTACCGCCACATCGGTGCGGACGTGGACGTACCGGCCGGCGATATCGGCGTGGGCGCACGGGAAATCGGCTTCCTGTTCGGCCAGTACAAACGCCTGAGCAATCAATTCACCTCAGTGCTGACCGGCAAGGGCATGACCTATGGCGGTAGCCTGATCCGCCCGGAAGCCACCGGTTTCGGCTGTGTGTATTTCGCCGAGGAAATGCTCAAGCGCCAAGGCCAGAGCGTCGAAGGCAAGCGTGTGGCCGTGTCCGGCTCCGGTAACGTGGCGCAGTACGCGGCGCGCAAGGTCATGGACCTGGGCGGCAAGGTGATTTCCCTGTCGGATTCCGAAGGCACCCTGTACGCCGAAAGCGGGTTGACCGAAGAACAATGGTCGGCCCTGCTGGAGCTGAAAAACGTACAGCGCGGGCGTATCAGTGAGCTGGCCACACGTTTCGGCCTGGAGTTCCGCAAAGGCCAGGCGCCGTGGGAACTGGCCTGCGATATCGCACTACCTTGCGCCACCCAGAACGAACTCGACGCCGAAGCAGCGCGTACCTTGCTGCGCAACGGTTGCCTCTGCGTGGCCGAAGGCGCGAACATGCCGACCACGTTGGAGGCTGTGGATATCTTTATCGACGCGGGCATTCTGTTTGCACCGGGCAAGGCGTCCAATGCCGGTGGTGTGGCGGTGAGCGGCCTGGAAATGTCGCAAAACGCCATGCGCCTGCTGTGGACCGCCGGGGAGGTGGACAGCAAGCTGCACAACATCATGCAGTCGATCCACCATGCCTGTGTGCATTACGGTGAAGAAAACGGCCGTATCAACTACGTCAAGGGCGCGAACATCGCGGGCTTCGTGAAAGTGGCTGACGCGATGCTGGCCCAAGGCATCGTTTAAATCTCGGGTTCGACGCGTAACACTTCGATCAACTGATCGCCGACGGGGCGCTGCCACAGCACCTCGTCGCCCACCTGGGCGCCCAACAAAGCACGGCCCAGGGGCGAGCCCCAGTTGATCAAGCCTGCGTTGGCATCGGCCTGGTCTTCACCGACCAACTGGATGCGCTGCTGTTCGTCCTGCTCGTTGGCGAACGTGACCCAACTGCCGATCTGCACCTTGTCGGTGGACGTGGCCGGCGCGACTACCTGGGCACTCTGCACTCGTTGGTTGAAGTAGCGCAGGTCCCGCTCAAGATCCGCCTGGCGCTGTTTATCGGCCTGCTCACCCTTGGCGGCTTCGTCGCTGTGCTCCCCTTGCAACTGCGCCACCTTGGCCTGCAATTGCGCCAACCCTTGCGCGGTCAGGCGGTTAGGTTGCGCGCTGACCTGGCGCTCCACCGGCTGATCAGCCTGGGCCGCCGCGTTATCTTCATTTACAAAAGCTCGGCTCATGGCGTTCTCCTTCCTATGGAAGTTGGGCCACGTTCGCGGGCTGATCGTTCCCACGCTCCGCGTGGGAATGCATCCTGTGACGCTCCGCGTCACGACCTCGCGAGCGGACGCGGAGCGTCCAGGGCGGCATTCCCACGCGGAGCGTGGGAACGATCAGCGTGAGCGATAGGCTTTGGCGGCGTCACGATCTTTTTCCTGCTGCCAATCGCGCTCGCGGTCGTCCCTGCGGTTTTCCTCGTAATCGCGCAGTTCCTGGTTCTCGCGCATGGCCTTGCACTGACGAAACCCATCTTCCCAACCTTCGGCGTATGGCCGGTCTTTGAGGTAGCGTGGCACATTCTTGCGAAACGCCCCGGTAATCACCCCAGCGGCCTGGCGACCGCTGCTGCAACCGTCATCAAAACCATCGGCGAAGGCGGGTGGATAACCTTTGGCCAGCAATTCCTGATGGGTTGACTGGCAACCCGACAACCCCACCACCGCGCACAGCATGACCGCATACCGCCACATGGCGTACTCCCTGGCCGTTTTACGGCTGATAAGGGAAGTCTAGAAGGGGATTTGTTGGGGCGGTGTGAAAGGCAGGTCAGAAAGTTGTGGGCCGAGTATAAAACCTGTGGGAGCTGGCTTGCCTGCGATGGCGGTGCGTCAGTCACTTGAACCTTGGCTGATATACCGTATATCGCGAGCAAGCCCGCACTCATTAATCAGTAGTGGTACCACTTCAGCTCAAGCATCACTTCATTCACTGGTGTGGACAGGTGGCTGAACTCACGCTGGGCACTCAGGCGCAGGCCCAGGTTGCGCGACAGTTCCCACTGCTGGTTGAGGCTGATGCTGCGCCGCACTTCGCCGTTGGTGAAAAAATCGCCCTTGGCTTCCAGGCTCAGGTTGCCCAACGGGTTTTTCCACAGCACGCCGGTGTTGAAGCCAGCGGCCGGGGAGATGGCTTCGCTGAAGTCGTTGTTGTGCTCCACGCGCACGGTGCCGAGGGCGAAGCCGAGCATGTCGTCGGAGAGTTGCCAGGTGCCACCGGCGCCGCCGTTGACGTGGGCGACCAGGGTTTCGTCGTCGTGTTTGCCCGGCACCCGCTCCAGGCCGCCGGTAACTTGCCACGACCAAGGTTGCAGCAGCGCATTGCGTGGCGTCAGCGAGCGAATGGTGGCCAGGTCCAGTTGCTGGAGCTGCCAGTGATTGCCCTCGTACTGGCGCAATTTCATTTGCAGGATTTCGATCTGCGCGCCCAGGGGGAAGCCTTCGGCGTTGTCGTTGAGGTCGTGGTAGGCCATGCGCAGGCCGTATTCGCCGAAGGCTTTGTCGCCACGGGTGCCGATGCCGGCTTGCCAGGTGCGCGACTCGTGGCCGTTTTCCGGCAGGCCAGGCGGGGTGATCTTCAGGTCTGGCGCCCGGTTCTGGTTGATCGCGCGCAGCAGTTCGAAGCTGCGCTGGGAGCGTGTCGCGTCGCGCTCCAGGCCATTGGCGCGGTAGCGGCCCAGGCGGTAAGCAGCATCCACGATCAGTGCCTGGCGCTCGCGGGGCAGTGCTTTGAATGCCGGTTCCTGCAGTTGCTTTTGGTCGTCGCTGATTTTCAGCACCCACTGTTGCTCATCGCCGTCCAGCGGCTTGGCGCGTTCCAGCAGTTCACGTTCACGGGAGGGGCGATAGTCGATCTTTTCCACCAGCCCTGCGTCTTTTACCGCTTTGACCGTGTCGGTAGGGATCGCGGTGAGTGGGAATTGCTCAGTCAAACGCAGGCCAGGGCGGGCCACTTGCAGCAGTTCGAGCAGGCGGTAGGAGCAGTTTTCGTCGAAGAAGAAGTAATCGAACTGGATCTGCTTGAGCTCCCACACGTGCTCGACCATACGCTTGGTCTCGACCTCGGTGAGGTTCAGGCGGTATTCCCACAAATCGCGGTTTTCGAGGCTGCGGTATTCCGAGAGTTTCTCCTGATAGGGCACCAGGGCGAACAGGCCCGGATAACCGCCCATCAGGCCCTTCCAGGCATAGAGGATGCTGTTGTCGGAGCCTTCGATATAGGCGCCGAAGTTGATCGCATAGCTGAGCAGCGCGGTGTTGTTGCTTTGCACGTCGGCCTGGTCGATGCGCAGCAGGGTGTGGCCGAACATCGACGACGGGCTGTTGAGGTAGGCCGCCGGGAAGATCATCACTGCGCTATGGGGCGCGACGTCCTTGAACCATTGGGTGAACTCTTTGCACTCCAGGGCGGGCAGGTCGTTCAGTTGCAACTGGGCCTTGAGCCAGCGGGTGCGTGCGGGGTAGACGCATTGGGCGTGCTTTTCACCCAGGCTGGCCGGTGCATACAGCGCATCAACGGTGGCCTTGAGTTCGGCGTCCGGATGGTACGCGCCATCGGGAGCGATGAAGAATTTCTTGTCGCTGACATAGCTGCGCCAGCCACTGATCTTGCCGGCTTCGTAGTGCCCCAGCGACAGCCAGAACGGATCATTGGCCAGTTGCTGCAAACGTTGATCGTCGAGGTGCGGTGCCGCATGCAGCGGGGCGCAGGCGAAGAGAGCCAGGCAAGCGAGGCGTTTGAGCATGGGGGCTACTTAAGTCGGACGGAAAAAAAGACCCAAGGTGGGCGGGTCGAAAAAATAAAACCCGCGCCTCGAAAGGCGCGGGCAGGTCGAGCTTAAGCCTGGGTTGCGTATTTCGCCAGACGGGCATCGCTTTTCAGTACAGCAATGGTGTTGTTGTGCACGTCGTCAGCGGTCACGTCAGCCTTGCTGAAGATCTGCTGGAAGTGCTCGTGGGTCACGGCCGCGAAGTGATCGCGATCTTCCGGCGCAACACCCAGTACCACCGCGTAGGTGGTCAGCGCTTCGCCGTTGCCTTTGGCCATGTCTTCGGACAGCTCGTTCATCATGCCATTCATGGCAATCCAGGACTTGCCGCCGTAGGTCAGGGCGCTGTTGGTGCTGCAACCGTTGGTGCCCGAGGTCATGCCGAAGGTGGCGTTACCCGAAGTACCGTTGGTGGTGGAGGCGAGGAAGTGGGCCGGAGTACCGCGCTGGCCTTCGAACAACATGTTGCCCCAACCGCAGTTCGGGCCACCTGGTGCTTCTGCCATTGCATTGAGGGAGACGACGGTGAAGAGAGTACCAAGAAGGATCCGTTTCATAGCTTTGTTCTCTTTGTGTGCAAACCAATGGACAAGGGTTCAGGTGCTCAACGCACCCTAGGGGCCAGTTATTAGTCCAACCCGCGCAGTTTGGAGTTTAGGCACGTTCCCAGGGTTCCGTGTTTTTTTATAAACATTCAGTGGCGGGCGATTTTTTTGCAGGACGCGTGCGGTGGCTATGCTTTCCCGAAAGCGCGCCTTGCCAGAGCGCTCAACCGGGAGCCAGAATGCCCCATCTGCCCCGCCTGATGTAAGGAAGCCCGATGCCTGATCCTGTTGCTGCCAGCTTGCGTCTAGCGCCCGAAGCGCTGACTCGCCCTTTCTCCGCTGAACAGTTCAGCTTCTCGACCACCAATGATTTGGAGCCCTTTCGCGGTGTGCTTGGCCAGGAACGTGCGGTTGAAGCCTTGCAGTTCGGCGTGGCCATGCCACGCCCCGGTTACAACGTGTTTGTCATGGGCGAGCCGGGCACCGGCCGCTTTTCGTTCGTCAAACGCTACCTGAAAGCCGAAGGCAAGCGCCTGCAAACCCCGGCGGACTGGGTTTATGTGAATAATTTCGATGAGCCCCGCGAGCCCCGCGCCCTGGAATTGCCAGGTGGCGCCGCCGCGGCATTTATCGCCGATATCAACGCCCTGGTCGATAACCTGGTCGCCACCTTCCCGGCGGTGTTCGAGCACCCGACTTATCAACAGCGTAAAAGCGCCATCGACCGGGCGTTCAACCAGCGCTACGACAAAGCGCTGGACGTGATCGAGCGCCTGGCCCTGGAAAAAGACGTGGCGCTGTACCGCGACAGCTCCAATATTGCCTTTACGCCGATGCTCGACGGCAAGGCGCTGGACGAAGCCGAGTTTTCGCAACTGCCGGAAGCTGATCGCGAGCGCTTCCACACTGATATCTCCGAGCTGGAAGAACGCCTCAACGAGGAGCTGGCCAGCCTGCCGCAGTGGAAGCGTGAGTCCAACAACCAGCTGCGCCAGTTCAACGAAGAAACCATCACCCTGGCCCTGCAGCCTTTGCTGGCGCCGTTGTCAGAAAAATACGCAGAAAACGCCGGGGTCTGTGGCTACCTGCAAGCCATGCAGGTGTACCTGCTCAAAACCGTGGTCGAGCAATTGGTGGACGACGCCAAGACCGACGCCCAGGCGCGCAAGCTGCTCGAAGAGCAGTACTGCCCGAGCCTGGTGGTGGGCCACTCGGTCAACGGCGGCGCGCCGGTGGTGTTTGAACCGCACCCGACCTACGACAACCTGTTCGGCCGTATCGAATACAGCACCGACCAGGGCGCGCTCTACACCACCTATCGCCAGTTGCGTCCAGGTGCGTTGCACCGCGCCAACGGCGGTTTCCTGATTCTGGAAGCCGAAAAAATGCTCAGCGAACCCTTTGTGTGGGATGCGCTCAAGCGTTCCCTGCAATCGCGCAAGCTGAAGATGGAATCGCCCCTGGGCGAACTCGGCCGCCTGGCCACCGTGACCCTCAACCCGCAGATGATTCCCTTGCAGGTCAAGGTGATCATCATCGGCTCGCGCCAGTTGTATTACGCCTTGCAGGACGCCGACCCGGACTTCCAGGAGATGTTCCGCGTATTGGTGGACTTCGACGAAGACATCCCCATGGTCGACGAGAGCCTGGAGCAGTTCGCCCAGTTGCTCAAAACCCGTACCTCGGAAGAAGGCATGGCGCCGCTGACTTCGGACGCGGTGGCGCGCCTGGCGACCTACAGCGCACGCCTGGCCGAACATCAGGGGCGCTTGTCGGCGCGTATTGGCGATTTGTTCCAGTTGGTGAGCGAGGCGGACTTTATTCGCCACCTGGCCGGCGACGAAATGACTGATGCCGGGCATATCGAGCGTGCCCTCAAGGCCAAGGCCACGCGCACCGGCCGCGTGTCGGCGCGGATTCTCGACGACATGCTCGCCGGCGTCATCCTGATCGACACCGCCGGCGCCGCTGTGGGCAAGTGCAACGGCTTGACGGTGCTGGAGGTCGGCGACTCGGCATTCGGCGTGCCGGCGCGGATTTCCGCCACCGTGTACCCAGGTGGTAGCGGTATTGTCGACATCGAGCGCGAAGTTAACCTCGGCCAGCCGATTCACTCCAAGGGCGTGATGATCCTCACCGGTTACCTGGGCAGCCGCTATGCCCAGGAATTCCCGTTGGCCATCTCCGCCAGTATTGCCCTGGAGCAGTCCTACGGGTATGTGGACGGCGACAGTGCGTCCCTGGGCGAGGCGTGCACCTTGATCTCGGCTCTGTCGAAGACGCCGCTCAAGCAATGTTTTGCCATCACCGGCTCGATCAACCAGTTTGGTGAAGTGCAGGCGGTGGGCGGGGTCAACGAGAAGATCGAAGGCTTCTTCCGCCTTTGCGAAGCTCGCGGGCTGACCGGTGAGCAGGGGGCGATCATCCCTCAAGCCAACGTGGCCACGCTGATGCTCGACGAGAAGGTGTTGCAGGCCGTGCGTGCCGGGCAATTCCATATTTATGCGGTGCGCCAGGCGGATGAGGCCTTGAGCCTGCTGGTGGGCGAGGATGCCGGTGAGCCGGACGCCGAGGGGCAGTTCCCGGAAGGCACCGTGAATGCGCGGGTGGTGGAGCGCCTGCGCGCGATTGCCGAGATGATCAGTGAGGAAGATTTGAAGGAGGCGGAAAAGGAGCTGGCGCAGCAGGCGTTGGCCGAAGCCAAGCCGACCTGATTGCTTTCATCACTTGGTTAAGGTGGGAGCAGGCTTGCCTGCGATAGCGGTGTATCAGCCAACTGGGAGGTTGGCTATGAGTCTGTCATCGCAGGCAAGCCAGCTCCCACAGTGGTCCGTGGTGTTTCGGGGCGCGTTTAGCGTGCCACAAAATTGACTCCATTCTCGGGGACCAACGCCCGTTGGTCCCTACAACCTTGGTTTGTCGTGTTTTTCTTCTATTCTCAGAATCAGGGATATCCACAGGAGTCGCAGGATAGAAACAGCCTCGCCGTGCGCTGGGGCTGAACACCGATCTACCGAGGGGCGCCGCCATGTCGCGCAACCTTTGCCTTACTCGCCAGTGCCTGGGCCTGGTCACCCGTATCGAATGCTCCATTCGCCCTCTCGCCGGGGATAACGGGATGTGGACGCTGTTGTTTGCCGCCGGCATGTCGGGCGAGCAGCCTTCCACCGTCAAATCCCAGGGCCCGTTCCATGGGCCCTTCGTGGCAGAACGCATGCTGGGCACCATCGTTGATAGCCTGACCTTGCACGGCTACGAGCAAATGGACGAGCCGCAGATCTGGTGCCTGCACCTGCAGGCTCATCTGCGCCAACTCAATGGCGGCCAGGAGCGGCTAGCCCTCTGAGGATCGTTCCCACGCTCCGCGTGGTAACGCCGCCCCGGACGCTCCGCGTCCACCCAGGGCTATTTGCTCTCAGGCCTGTCCAGCTTCACCTCAAAACCGTACTGCACGGTGCTGAGGTCGGTGCGCTGGTAACTTTCCAGCGTGGTCGGCTGGCCGTAGAAGTAATGCACGTCAAACATCGCCGTGCCGTATTCCTCGGCGCGGTGGCTGACGCCGAGGATCTCCTTGAGGTAATTGCCGCTGGCATCCTTGGCGTAGAAGCGCCAGCTGTCGGCGGGGAAGTCCTTCTGGTCGACGATCAGCGCGTTGTCCTTGAGCGACAGGCCCTTGGGCAGTTTGGCGGCGTCAATCGTGGCTTTCTCGATGGTGGCCAAAAACAACGGTACCGAGCCCACCACAAACGCCGGGGTTTCCGGGAACAGATTGAGGTCGTACGTGAGCGTGCCGCTGACGGCATTCAGCTCGAACGCCTCGGTCGGCAGCTCGATAGGCTCGCCGCGCTCGCCCTTGTCGTCGGCGGTGAAGAAGGTGATAGGCGCGTCACTGTTGTTGCGCTCGGCACCGACCAGGTCGTCATTGAAGGTGAACGGGTGGTCGAACACGATTTTTGCGGCACTGGCGTCTTCGGTCGATTGGCTGATGGTGACGCTGTTTTTCAGTTGGTCCTCCGTCATCGAGGCATCCTTGAGCCAACTGGCGGCGCCGTCGTCATACACCGTGACCGGCATTGGCAGGGGCTGTACGGTCTTTTGCAGGCTGTTCCTGTCAAAGCGCATCACCGGCAGGTCCAGGTCTTTACGGGTGAGCGTGGCCTTGGAGAAATCCAGCACATTCACCTGCAGGTTATCGATCAGCCCGTTGAAATACACCTTGGCGTAATGGCTGGTCTGCTGGCGCTCGAAGGCTTTTTGCGCGTCGGTGAGCTGTTTATCGAAGGCATCGGACCACGCGGTCTGTTTTTGCATCTCGGCCAGTTGTTTTTCATAGAACGCCACTTGCGCGGCACTCTCGTTGATCGAGCCTGAGCGGGTCAGAAACTGCCCGGTGCTGTCCCGTGCCTGCACCAGCAGCGGGTTGGGTGACGCATCGCCGACTTCGGCGGCCAGGGGCTGGCTGTTGGTCAGTTCGATCTCGGCGTAGTTCTTTTCCAGCGTCAGCAGGTTGAGGGTGATATTGCCGTCGGTGCGTTTATGGCCCACGTCTTGTTTGGTCAGGTCGAACGTCAGCACCTTGCCCGGGGTGATCACCTCCACCGCGCCCTTGAGGCTGATGGGTTGTGGCTGGCTCTTGTTTTCCGTCTCGATCCCTTCAATAAACGGGTAGGTCACCGTCAGGTCGTCGGGGTTGGTCAGGTTGGAGCTGCTGGGGCTCAGTTGGATGCCGGGGTCGGTTTCTGACCATTCCGGCTGGAAGGGAATGACTTTATTGTTGCTCAGGGTGACCGACTGCCATTCCAGACCATGGGGGAAGGGGAACTGGTCCGGCGCATTGAAGTTGAACGGGAAGACCGGCTGCAAATCCGTCAGGTAGTCGGAATGCGAGGTTTTGCGCAGCACGAACAGGCCATTGATGTAGGTGTCCACCAGCGCTTGGGGCGTAGGGTAATGCTTGAGCAGGGCCAGGCTGTCTTCGCCGTATTCGGCTTCGATGGGCTTGCTGGCGAGCTTGGCGCGCGCACGTTCCAGCAACAGCAGCGAGCCGCCAAGGTCGGCGATGGCATCGCGCAGCTTGGGGTCCTGAATACTGTCCAGGGACTGTTCGAACTTCGTGGTTTTCTCTTCGAGGGTCGCCTGCTTCTGCTCTTCTTTGGGGGAGCAGCCGCTGGCCATCAGCAACGCCGCGCACAGGCCGAGAGCGGCCAAAGGGGATCGCACATCCATCATCTGAGTTTTCCTGTCCGACATCATCGAGCCAAGTGAATGGCCTCGACACTAGCAGAAAAATTCTCTTACAGATGCCACTTGGGTCAGTTTTCTCGCGGTGACAGGGGCTAGGTGGCGGCTGGTATACTCGGCGCCATTTTTAGCCAAGCTGTGTGAGATTCAATGGAACGCTTTATCGAAAATACAATGTACGCCTCGCGTTGGCTGCTGGCGCCGATCTACCTGGGCCTGTCCCTGGGCTTGCTGGTCCTGGCGCTGAAATTCTTCCAGGAAATCATTCACGTGATTCCCAACATCTTCACCATGTTGGAAGCCGAAGTGATCCTGCTGCTGCTGTCGTTGATCGACATGGCCCTGGTCGGTGGCTTGCTGGTGATGGTGATGATTTCCGGCTACGAGAACTTCGTCTCGCAGCTGGATATCGACGAGAACAAGGAAAAGCTCAACTGGCTGGGCACCATGGACTCTTCGTCGCTGAAGATGAAAGTGGCGGCCTCCATCGTGGCGATTTCCTCCATCCACCTGCTGCGCATCTTCATGGACGCCAAGAACGTCGATCCACAGCACCTGATGTGGTACGTGATCATCCACATGACGTTCGTGGTCTCAGCGTTCGCCATGGGCTACCTGGACAAACTCACCAAGCACTGATGCTCCGCGCCGGCCTTATTGCTCCACGAAGTAATAAGGCTGGCGGTTGACCGCCATTTGCTTGATCACCGTAACCTTCTCGTTCAACCGGTCGGTGTGGTCCGTCAACGCAACATTGCCGGGCTTGGCGCTTAGGAAGGCGCGCAGTTCGGCTTCGGTGTTCAGGATCGGCAAGTAGGCCTGCAGGTAGAACACGCTGGCGCCGTCGATGCGCTCGTTGGGTTGATACATCGCCACCGTCCTGCCTTCGTCTTGCAGGGCCTGGATCTGAATCATCACCGGTACGAATGAATGACGCACATCGGCTTTGGGTGCAAACCAGAACGCCGCGCTCAGGTAGCAGGCGATCGCCAGGGTGAAAACCCCGCCGATGATTTGCCGGTGATAGCGGTACAGCCCCGGCTTATGGTCCTTGGCCCACTCCAGCAACACCCGCGCATACTCGGCAGCCAGTACCGCGGCAGCTGGCGTCAGCGCCATCAAGTACACCGTGCGTTTGCTGGAAGCCAGGGTCAGCAGGGTGAACTGCGCCACCAGCCACACACTGAAAAACAACCGATAGCGGTTGCGCACCAGGCTTTTGCGGAAGTGCCACAGGCCCAAGTACACCAGGATGTTCCAGGGCAGGAAGGCCTCGGGCAGTTTGGCGAGGTAATAGTAAAACGGCTCGTAATGCCCAGCCTCGACAAACGAACCGCTGAAGCGCCCGACGCTATTGGTCCATAACACTTCACCCACCGCCTGCATCCCGCCGCGCTGAAACAGAAACCCCAGCCAGATCAGCAGCGGCACCAACGCCAACAGCGTGAACAGCGCCGGCTTGAGCCAATCGCCCAGCCGCAGGCGTTTATCCATCAGGCTGGTGCTGAACAGGTACACGAAAATCACAATGCCCGGCATCGCCAGGCCCAACACACCCTTGCTCAACGTAGCGATGACCATCCCGGCGGTAAACAACGCCCAGGCCCAAGTACTTGAACCTTCACGCTCAGGCCGCACAGCCTGGTAAAACCCCAGCAGGGCAGCCGTGACACCGAGGCTGAGCAACGAATCCTCACCCACACCCCGCACATTGCCCCAATAACTGGCCATGGTCGCCAGGATCAGCGCAGCGCTGAACGCCAGCGCCTGCGGCCGCCCGAACCGCCGCAGCATCCCGTACAACAGCATCACACTGAACAACCCGGCAAACGCTGAGGCCAAGCGCACCGCCCCGGTGCTGGCGCCAAACAGGCGAATCGCCCCGGCATCCAGCCATAGGCTCAGGGGCGGTTTTTCCAAGAAGGGTTCACGAAACAGGCGCGGCACCACCCAGTCATTGTCCAGGTGCATCGCCATGGCGATCCCGGACACCCGGGCTTCGGTAGAGCCTTGCAACTCGTGGTTGCCGAGGGCGAAAAAGAACAACAGAGCAGCAAGCAAGAGCAGCAGGGGAGCAGGGCGCGTCATGGAATCTGGCTACCGAGGCATGAGACCGATCGGACGACCGGCCATGGGTAGTCAGGGAGTATACGAGCGCGATTCTTAACCTTTGGTGAACGGCGGTGGGGTTTTTCTCCGGCGGATCAAGGCAGTTTCAAGCTGGGCAGTGCCGCTTTGCCTTGTTCGGTCAGCACCGGCTCCAACTGCTCCCAGGTGAAGGCCAAGTCGTTGTCGCAACCGTCACCATTGGCCGGTGTCGAGAGTTGCAGGCCCTGGGTGTTGAAGCTGAGGTGAAAGTTGGAATAATCGGTGATCGCCGGGCAGCCCTCGTCGGTGGTGGTTTGCTTGGCCAGCCAAGTGCTGAAGGCGGCCGGCAGCTTCAAATGGCCGGAATAGGCGTCATGCCATTGCTGATGGCCGCCGAGCCAAGTCCATGGGTCCACACTCTCGCCGGTTTGCAGGTTCCAGGAGTGCAGGCCCCAACTGATGCCCATGGCGCCTTGGCCTGCGGCCCAGCGGTAGAACCGCACGGTGAGAAATTGCGATGACCAATAGGCGGGCTCGACCTCGATCTCACTGGTATAGACCGAGCCGTTTCGACCCAGGTATTCACGCCGTTCATAAAAATAGTCGGTTAGGTCTTCGTCATTGACGGCCAGGGCGGCGAGTTGCTGGTTGATCTTCTGCACCGCCGGGCTGTCACCCGCAAGCTTGAGCGTGACGCGGGGGCCTTGGGTCTTGAGCTGGTAGGTGTGGTTGTGGAAAGTCTTCTTCTCGGTCTTGATCGGCAGCGGCGCGGCTTCCATGGGCGCGTTATAGGCATCGCTACCGCAGCCGTCCGTGCCAATGCGGCGCAGGGCCAGTGGCAGCGGCGCACCGCCATCGGTTTTGCTCCAAGCACCAGAAAGCGTATCGCCCTGAGGTTTTTGCAGGGCCCAGAAACCGGTGTTTCCTTCTTCCACCCACGGCGCGTTGTCGTTGGCCTGAGTCAACTGAATCGGGGTACGGATGCGCTGGTAGTAATAACTGCCATGCTCACCATCGGCGCCGTTGAAACAGGCGGTGATAGCGGACTTGCCCAAAGTACCTTGCCAAACCCCGGCCAACTCGGCAGCGGTGGCGAGTGAAGGGATGACGGCGAGGGCGATGACGGCGAAGGGCTTGAACACGGGTATCTGACTTCCGGTTGTCTGATAAAGGCCGTCAGGGTAATGGGAAGTGTGAGGGGATGCCAGCGGGCGAGATGCGCTGAGGCAGCTCGCCCGTTTTCGTGTTTTAAGGCTGTGGCGTCTGGGTAGTGAATGGTTGGGTGTTCAGGACCCGTTCTACCAGTAGCTCACCCAGAACGATCAATTGTTGGGCGCCCAGCAACTTGTGGCGGTGCGCGCCTTCAAGTTCGAAAGCCAGGTCGGTGGTCATGGCGTTGAGGGAGGCGAGGGTTTCGCTGGCTTGGATTAGCAGGGTTTCGGGGTGGATGTTTTCGGCGAGGGTGAAGAGGGTGGTTGGGGGATTGGGGGTGATCTTTTTCATGGCTGAAACTCCTTGATTGATGGAGTCGCCAGACATCGCTGCTAAACGAAAAGGGTGGCGACCGTACGCGGGTTAGCAGACCAGGAATCAAGGAACCCGGCGCACCCGAAAGTGCCCCACGCACAGCCGCCATGATACGAACCAGCGGATGCTGAAAGCATCGCTCGAACGGATGGTGGCTTTGCAGGCCTTGATATTAACCGAGCTGCTAAACCCGGTCGCTGATTTTGCAGCGACAGGGGGAGGCTAGGCTTGTTGGTTGGGGGGCGCTAGTTCATCAACAGCGCTGCATCTTGCGGGAAAAGTCTGAAGCCCGGTCCCGTTGACCTCCGCCGTCGTCAGGCTCTGTTAAAAGCTCCAGTCCACAGCCTGAACCAACTGGCAGAACGGCCCGCACCCCCCCGGTGCTGGTGCCTTTAGTGAACGGATGGGGAAATATTGAGCGCAGGCGTTGCGTTCGTCACCACAATCCCCAAAGGCCCGCTGCGCTTTTCCACCGTCGCCCAGCCCTGATCACCGCTACCGCCCACATGACAGATCTTGATTTGCTTGTTCACTTCCGTATCGAACACCAGGATGCCCGAACAACTACGGCTGCCGCCTGTTGTGTATTCGTACTGGGTTGTGTAGGTGCTGAGCGTCGCACTTGTAAGAAGGATGACGACTGCTAGCAGGGAGATCATGGCCATGGCACTTGCGATGAACGTACCGAGAAAAATTTTCAATCTGTCCATGGGCTTTTTACGCAGCCATTCGGTTTTCCTGACTCGCCACACATAGAGCATCAGCACAATTGCCAGCACCGGCGACGCGATCAGGCAGATCTTCTCGGCCAACGGTTTGAAGTGCACAGACGGCCAGATAACGAATACCCAGGCCAGCACCAGCACCAGCGCCATGGACACCAGCATGCCAATGGCGACCGGTATTACGAAGGCGTAGGAGTTTTTGTTCAATGGAGTTCGTCCTTGTCATCAATGCTTTGAGGGCCGAGGCGGGGGATATGATGGCAGTGATGCGCTTGGATGTCTGAGACGCATGACAGAAAAAGGCCGAGCCGCTGAACGCGCCTCGGCCTTTTGATTACTGGAAGGTTTGCCTGTCTTGGGTGAGCACCAGCACCCGCTCAACCAACAGCTCACCCAGCACGGTGAGTTGCTGAGCGGCCAACAGCTTGTGGCGGTTGGCGCCTTCGAGTTCGAAGGCCAGGTCGGTGGTCATGGCGTTGAGAGAGGCGAGGGTTTCGCTGGCTTGGATCAGGAGGGTTTCGCAGGAAATGTCTGGAGAGAGTGTGAAGAGGTTGGCGGAGGGTGGATTTGGGGTGATTTTTTTCACGATGAAGCTCCTACACTGTTCAAGGAGCTGCCTCCCCCTGCTGTCAAACAGAATAGGTGGCAGCTGTACGCGGGTTGACAGACCGGAAGTGTAGGAACCCGGCGCACCCGAAGATGCCCCACGCACAGCCGCCATGAACAGGGCGGAATGCGTAAGCATGCCGTCTTATCACGGGGTGTGAAAGGTTACACTTTTCGGCCTGTCAAAGCCGGACGCTGATCATCAGCGACGCGAAGAAGTTAGCGTTGTGAAGGGGGTTGCGCCAGTTCACCAACAGCGCGGTAACTTGCGGGAAAATTCCGAAGCTCGGCCCTGTTGGCGCCCCCCGTCTTCAGGCTCTGTTAGAAGCTCCAGTCCTCAGCCTGAACCAACTGGCAGAACGGTCCATTGAGCGTGGCATTGTGATGAGCAACGATGGCTTCGGCTTTCATCAAGGGCGTGTCGGAACAGGTATGACCGTCGGCGATAAGTACCGAATCGAATCCAAGATCACGCGCGGCGCGGCAGGTGCTGTCGATGCAGTATTGCGTTTTCATCCCGGTGATTACCACGCCGGTGGCGCCGCTGGAGCGCAGATTGTCCGCCAGGTCAGTCATTGCAAAAGCGTTAGGCCTACGCTTTTCGAACACCACTTCCCCACCCAGCAACTTCAGCTCCTCTGCAACCAGCGTAAGCGGGCTGCCAGGCTCGATTGGCGAGCCAACGGGGCCGATGTGACGCGCGAGAAAAATCGGCGCGCCTGCGCTGCGTGCCTTGTCCATCAGGGTATTGAGCGTTTCCAACAGCTCGTCGCAGCGCCAGGGTTTTTCCGGGCCGTGGATGAGTCCGACTTGGATATCGAGTATCAAGAGGGCGTACATAGGTGCATCTCCTTGCGTGTGGACCAGCGACACAGAGCATGAAAAAAGGCCCTGTCCATCGCTGGCGGGCCTTTGAAGTGTTCGTTGGTTATTGGCTCACGACACCTCGCACGCTCCGCTTGATGCGGTCGTGGTGGTGGTTGTTGAGGTGATGCAATAGATATTCAAGGGTTGACACTAGCATTGTGGTTGATGGGATTCTAGGTAAAAAAGACGTTGCTGGACGTCCTTTTTTCGTTGAGTTGGCCGGGGTAATCTGAACAGAAGTCATAAGTTATTGATTATAAAACAAAATATCGGTTTGATTTTTTTGTTGGAATGCCATTTGGAATGCCGATAGGATTTGCTTGGTCCTTGGGGGGCTGACAGGGTGCTATTGCTAGATCGTTCCTTCACAACCGCTTACCTAGGGTACGTCCGCGAATGTAGCTGACGTCACCCAGGTCGCAGAGCTGCTGCATGCGACGAAAACGCGGTGTACGCGGACGCCGGATATACCGGTGTCGAGAAGCGCGAGGAGCACAAAAGTCGTAAGGTGATCTGGCAGATCGCTGCCCGGCGCGGCACCTATTCCAAGCTCAACAAGCGCGGTCTGATCTACAAGGCCAAGCGTAAAATCGAGTATCTCAAAGCCCAAACGCGCGCCAAGGTCGAGCACCCGTTTCGGATGATCAAGCGCCAGTTTGGATACGTGAAAGTACGCTTTCGCGGGCTGATGAAAAACACGGCTCAGTTGACCACCCTGTTCGCTCTGTCGAACCTGCGGATGGCTCGAAAACACCTGATGAGTATGGGCGAGTCACGCGCTTAATACGGAGAACCGGGCAGAAAACGCCCTCGACGCACGCTGCGTCAGGCTGTTTTCAGCAAATAGCGCTGCGTGCCGAGCAGATTACGACTTGCCGTCACTGCGCAGCAAGTTGATCGAGGCATCCCGAGAGATCGGACTGGCTGATGTGCGCAATGAGCGAGAAATACTAGGTCACGGATTTTCTGGGGTGTCCGCCCGTCACACAACAGACAGGCCGAACGGCTTGTACAAGACTACGTGGATTGTGCTGCATATGATGCTTTCATCTTTGTTCGCACAGTAGAACTCTGCAGGGCGGAGTGGTGGGATTTGATCTGGATCCTGTCGAATTGCGTCTTCCGGCGGTCGAGTTTCTACGTGAGCTTCTCACCTATACGGAGCAAATCGGTTGCTATTTCCTTATTATCGCAAGCCGGATGAGTGCATGACAGCAACGACATTGAGTCGAGGACCCGAAAGCATGGGTAAGGACCGCATCGGCTTTTCAGCCCATGACATTCGCGCCAGCGCCTGGGCCATGCTCAACTAGATGGAATCTCGCTCGGACGTGATCGAGCGTGAATTGGCGCATGCCGATAGGAGCAAAATCCGGACAAGTTATAATCAGGCTAGATATCTCGCCTAGTTTTGTCAGGTGATGCAGTCTTAGGCTTACATGGCCGACGCTATGATCATGAGTTATAAAGCGTTATTGATTTTTTATTTTGGTTGCATAAGGATTTCCTTGGTGGTTGATAACTAAATCCCTAGCGGCAAGTTGGCTTTCGCTCGACTGTAATGAGCTGGTCATGCAATTAGTATGAAGTTTCTTGACGCTTACGAGCATATGTTGATGGGGCAGTTGCTACCCTGAGGGTACTTACTTTGCGAGGTATTAAGAATTTGTATCTTTCACTAGCTGCTACCTGGTGATGTTTTCGCCGGTCCAGCCGGCCAGGTGCTGGTTCTTTTTTGGCTGAAGTGGCCAATCAATCAAGAGCAGGTTTGGAAAGCTTTGACCGAGTTTTAGCTTTTAAGTATTTTTGGTCGTCTATAGAAAGATAGTCTTTGAGGGTTTTGAAAGGAATAAAAGTCGGGTCTAAGTAGTGTTGCCGAACTCGCGGAGCTTTCTCCAAGACTACCTAAAGTGACGGTGCAGTATCTCCCGTAACAGACCTGACGGAATACTTCTGAAAAATTGGTTGTGGCAGAGGTGCTTTCCAAGTATGGGTGTGATTTGGTACCAGTGGCCAGGCTAGAAAAGTCCGTCAGAAGGTGCTGGATGACACGCTAAAGTTTGGTCTTAGTGATTCTCCAAGTCGTATCTTCAGACGTATGAAGCCTCGGTTTAGTAAGTAAAGAATATCTAAGATTGCTGGTGTAATTGCATTGTTATGCCGAAATTAAAATTCATAACCAGTTAGGTATCAAACGGAAATAAAATACTGAGCGCAGGACGCGGTCTATCTTCCGATGATTTTTCGGTTGCAGTACTGATTGGGTGATTTTTAGGAGCTATTCATTGCTCCAGCTCCTGCTCAAGGTAGTGGATTGTTGGTTGTATCTGCCTTTCGTGTATTCGTATGGCGTCTCTTTTGATGATTGAACTTGATTTTAAGAGTGTTGATTTTTTCTTTCTGAAAAGATTTTCGATCTGGTCCTTATGTGGGGTTGGAAGACTTTTCGGGGTGGGGGTTAATGCTTCGATTTGAAGGGTTAATTTGCAGTTTTCGGTTAGAGATTCGCTTAGTTTTTCAGTGAGAGTGATAGCCGCTATTTGATAATCGTCGAGTTGTTTGCGGTGGGACTTGTTTAGCTCGTTGAGTTGGTCGCGGTATTGATTTTTTATTTCAACTCCATTTTTAATTAACCACTCCAGTGTTTCGGTTATGGAGCTGCGTCTTGATTTGGCTAAATTTTCCAGACATTTCTTTGCTGAAGTCGAAAGTATAAAGTTGCTGGACTTTTTCCCATTTAGGCTTTCTCTCAGTTTTTTTTGGCGCCAGGCGCCTTTCATCTTTTTTAAGAGCTCTCGTATTTCACTGCCTTCAGGCCATTTCTCAGATTCCCTTATAAGCCCGTCGTAGGTGATTTGCTCGGGAATACTTGCTCTGTGATTGTTTAAATATCGAATGGCCCACTTCAGCATGTCTTGGTTGTCTTTTTTTATCCATCCAAGTCTGTTTTGTGCCTTTTCCAAGGAATCCCTCGCTAATGCGCTTATTAAAATTAAAGGTTATATAGAGTAATTTTTAATGCGTCGTTACGGAGTGACGTTACGTAGTAGCATAGACTATTCTAAATGTGCTTGAAACAGGGTGTTATTCTACGATTTAATGGCTGCCTTCCTGAAGAGGTGAGGGTGGGTGATGCACTGCGTTCTGTTGGGTCTTGGATTGGCTGGGGTGAGCCCTGAGGCGAAGTTTGTCCTTGTAAGGTTCGTGCAGCTGTACGGGTTGTGGGAGTCGATCACAATCGGGGTTAAGGAGTTAGCCAAGGCCTCAGGTGCTACGGATCGTGTGGTATCTAGCGCTCTGGCTGAATTGGTGGCCGAAGATCTTTTGATACGCACACCTATCGTCTGCGGGCGGGGACGCCCCAAGAGTGGGTATCGGGCGTCAAGTAAATTGTCTAGGTTGTTAGAAGACGAAAACAAAAAGCTCAATGTGATAAATAGACCGAGAATTGATCACGTACTGAACCCTTCTGCGGAAAATTGTAAGGGTGGCTTGAGTGTTTGTAATCGGTTGCTACTGTCCACTCTGCTTCTATACGCCGATCAATTTGGGATTGTACGGGGAATCGGAGTATCCAGGCTGTCCCAGGCTACTGGTCTGAATCGAGATCGAATAAAGGCCCAGGTGCACAAGCTGATCGCTCTGAGGGTCATGAGAGGGGTGATTCCGGGTGTTGCAACATCTGTTGTATTGGGCGTTTCAAAGTCAGTTTACTTTATTAATTTTCATCATGGGTTTTTTCAAAAAGGTAGTTCGGGAGCGATCGTGCTAACTTTCGTCTCGAAATCCAGTGGGGATTCGGGGGAGATGAGTGAGGTTGCAGCCATCATTGGCTCTGCGGGGCTTGGCAAAGGACTGGAATTCGAGAGGCATAAAAAGTTTTCTGGAATACTGCCTGATAGCGATAGATTTAATGCGCTGGCGGGGTTGTTTTCTTCTTTAGCCAAGGATAGAAGCTCGTCGAGGGCGCTTCAGGTTAGATTGGAGGAGTACGCGTCAGGGCTACTGTCCAAGCATTGGAAAGCCTTGGAACTAGGTCAGTTTAATTCTGATGATGAATTGCAGCTGCGAATCAAGAAAGATTTCAGTAAAGGAACGGGCACAGGGCGAGATTTCAAGGATGATGGCCTTCGAAGCGAGCTGTTTTTTGAGTTCGTTTATGTAGTCGCTGTTTTGATGGCTCGGCGTGTGCAGAGTTTGGTTTTTAGTGCTAAGGGTTTTGCGTACGAAATTGCCGGGTTGCAGATCCTGCCGAGTTTTGAGCCCGGCACATACTTTGGGCGGTTTGCTGTTGGCCGGTCTCTGTTGATTGTTCCTGGTAATAGTTTTCGAGCAGGAGAGTGCTATGTCATGAATGAGAGCAATCTTGGCGAGCCTACGTGTGAGAGGTTTTCAAGTGAGGAGGAGATGCCTGAGATTGACCGTTATCGTTTTGGCCTTCTTTTTCAGGTTCATACTCCCACGCGCTATCGGTATCGGGGGTAAATCGCTCTGTATGCCAGTAATGGCCAGTAACTCTTTACCGGCCTCCTAGATCCTGTGTACGGATTTGAGGAGTTGGTCATGCGCATACTTCGAATGAAAACGGTTATTGAAATTACTGGTCTGGCCCGATCTACGGTGTATAAGTACGTTGCTGAAGGGATATTTCCGAAGCCTATTTCGTTAGGTGGGCGCTCTGTTGGCTGGTTGGAGTCAGAGGTTCATTCCTGGATTCAGTCTAGGCTAGTTGAGCGAAATTAGTAGGTCTTGATGGGCTTGTTCTTGGCAGCTAGTCTGCTTCTTGTTTGCTTTATTTTCTTTCAATGAAAACATCATGTCCGGGAGTCAACCGGACATGATGTTTTTTTGCCGGACCTTTTGGTGGCGTTGTTTTTCTGGCTCTGAACAGGAATGCTTTAACTTTCTCTAGGGTTTATGCTTTTGGAGCTTTCGGTGCGGGTAGTATGCTTTAGTGTTCTAAGCGCTACTGTTTAATAATTCCTGCCTATCACTCATGCAGGGCCTGATATTGAATCATTAGGTTAAGGTCATAGATGTCCCTCTAACGGGTATCTATCATGAATGTCTACTTTATGCCTTGCGGTTGGCAGTATGGTTTAGGTGATCGATATTGAACTTTGGTATCTGCGTGATGAGCTCGTTGAGGTCTAGCTCAATGGGTTGCGGTGAACGTGTAAATAACTACCAAGCCGACTGAAGATATGAACTTCAGCAGAGTAGGTAGTAACCATGCGTCGTTTTTCAGAGAACCGTAATCTTCGTTTGTACTCAGCAGATACTTTTCAGGGCCTGCCGATAATGGGTGAAAAAGGCCCTTTTATACTTGGATACCTTGAAGCCCTGAGTCGCACCATCAACCTTGCACTTGATCAGTATCCTAGGGTGATTGCGTTCAGGGTGGACCTGCGTCTTCCGCGTTTTGGGGGTATTCCGGATGATGCGTTGTCAAACCGTGTGATTAGTAGGTTCATCGAGTCGTTCAAAGCAAAAATTGAGCACAATCGTGAGAAAGCACGTGAGCAGAACAAGTACGCCCATGACTGCAGGGTGCGTTACGTCTGGGCGAGAGAGAGGAGCGAGGCAGGGCGACAGCATTACCACCTGCTGATCCTGCTCAACAGGGACGCCTACTACACAATCGGGCGGTTGCAGCCACAGAGGCCGAACATGATCAGCCGCATGCAGGAGGCTTGGGCCAGTGCGTTGAAGTGCGAGGTTGAGCAAGTGAGGGGCTTGGTACATATCCCGTCTAATGCGGAATACCGAGTAGACCGGGAGGTCCGGCCAGGGAATGTGGATTACTTACCTGATCTGTTTCATCGTGCCAGCTACCTTTGTAAAGCTGCGACGAAGCGTTATGGGGAGGGCGCTCATGGCTTCGGATTCAGCCGAGGATAGAGGGTAAGTAGCTTGTTCCCAGTCCAGCCCTCAGGTCAGTTTGCCTTCCTGAGGGCTTGGAGGGCTTTGTCACTGAGGACAAATTCGAGCCCCGAATTCAAATTCTTGTTGCGTTGACTTCCTACAGGCAAAGCATTCGCGCATATTCAAACGCGTGTGAACGCCTTCCACTCAGTGTAAGCAGCAAGCGGAATCACTTGGTTTGTCACCGGTCATCGCGGGATTGGAGTGTGGTCTGCCTAAGCAACAACCGGATAACATGCATCACCCCATAGCGTTTCCGGGTTATCCAACATCAGCAAAATAATCACAGGCACCAGCTTGCCGAGGAGGTTCGAGCAGTCGCGCAGTTGATCCCGGTTCACACTGCTGTTCCAGGTTGCGCCCCCATGCATTACCTGGTTACGCAATGTATAGATTCGATTGAACAGAACACCGAGTACTGCTGGGGTATTGCGATTGGCTAACGCTTGCTGCGCTGCTCGTCGACCGCTGGCAAACCGCTCGGTCCACTGTTGCTCGCTGATCTTGCCGTTCTGGTTGTCCCAGAAACTCTGAAATACGTAGGGGTTGTCCAGCAATGCGCGGATACTGCCTGAGAACTCGGACCAGACCAGGTTCTCGATCAGGTTGGCCGTGTCTAGCGCACAGAGTTTGTCCAGGAACGCCTTGAAAGTGGACTGCTCGGAAAGTCGGAACTGCTCATCAATGTCCGTGGCATAGGCAGAGTTGAAGGCGATCCACAGAAAGATAAAGCGCCCATCAAGATCATCCGCCTGCTCGGCGCGATTCAGCCAGCTTAATGCGCGATGAACGCGCAAGGTGAGGTTGGGATGGTGGCCTTCACGTTCCTGGCGGTGACGGGCTTTGAGTGCTTGATGGTCCATGAAGTGCCGATCCTTGAAGTCGTGGGCGGTCGGTAAAGAGGTAGCGTGTGCCTGAAAACTTTACAGGTGGCCGGGCCAATCGCCGCTGGCGTTGAAAAGCGTCTATTCAGGGCATTAGAACCTGCTCAATTTGTTTACCTGTATGAACAGACAACGTGGACGTGGCCTGCCATTTTGCTTAGGGTATGGCCATTCGACATTGCCCGCAAGGCGGCCTGCATGAAGCGTGAACAGTTCCTGGCACAACCCGAAGTGGAATCTTTCGTTGCATGGCTGGCAGCCAACTTGCCGGCGCTCACGTTCAAGCTGCGCTTCAAGTCCAGCAAGTTTGTACCTGGCGGTTTGACGGTTGAAGTCCAGGGGATTGAGCGGGTACTTGAGCACTATCGCTGGAAGGCAAGCTGGCACGACTCCAACCAGAGTGTGGTTGAGTCTGAAACCTGGGCTGAAACCCAACGCTCTTTGGGGCAACTGCGTGAGTGGCTGACGAGTGCGGTCAACGCTGGTGATGAGCAACAAGCGCTTCAGGCGTGTTTGCAGATTCTTCGTTGGGGCGGCGTGCGGGGCGCCATTCCGTTCTTGCACCGGTTGGAGGCCAAAGACGAGTTGTCGGGCTACCTGAAAAAGATGGCCGGACTCATGACGCTCGACGGTGACAATGACCTGGATGACCTCGACGCTAGCAGTGTCGAGCGTTTCGATTCTGGCCTGACCAAGATTCACGCCTTGCTCGATTTGTCTGGTTCTCCAATCTATGACAGCCGTGTGGGCGCTGCGATTGCCATGTTGTATTCGCTGTTTCGCCAGCAGTGGGCGGGGCGTGGTAAACCCTTGCTGATGTTCCCGTCCGGCGGCGCGCGAGGCAGCCAGATCCGCAACCCGGGAGCGTTCTTGAACAGCGTGGCGGCGCCGCAGTTTTCGACGATCGACTATGCCGAGTGGGCGCGTTGGCAAGTGCGCTTGGGCTGGATTATTCGAGCGCTGCTCGAGCGTACCAATTGGTTTGCTGGGCAAGGGACTCTCCCCGCGCGTTGCCATGCCTTCGAGGCCAGCCTGTTCATGCTTGGCTATGACCTTCGCTGCTTTGGTCTGGCGCTGGCGTCTAATTCCATAGCGGGTAAGCCAGAAGTCGAGGCGCAGGACTGCGAGCGTGGAGGCAATAATTGGGTGCCCACGGGGCATCCTTTCAGCCAGGTTCTCAAGGATTATCTGGCCTTCCGCTACAGCGGTGCTCTCGATAACAAAGCCTCGTTTGTTGAATGGCTGGTGGCCCAGCCGCGTGACGAGAAGCCGCTCACGCGTACCACTGCACAGGGCTACTGTTTCCCGTTTTCCATTGAAGAGTTCGACTTGTTCGGCCGACCGCTTGCACAGCTTGAGCGCATCGTCGCCGGTGGTGAGGACGGATTGCGTGCGGCCCTGGCTACCGAGGCCCTCGAGCCGTTCACAGTCGGTGATGAGCGCGTCAGTGTCTGCTTGGTGGATGTGTTGATCACGGGCAACGCGTATGCGCGAGCGACGACCGACAAGGATCGTGTCGACTACATCGTGAGTGCCGGCTATGCCGGTACCGAGAACTCTGCAAGGACACTCATGGCCCTGGGGCGTAACGTGGGCAAGCACTTCGGCCTGCTTGATGCGCAGCACTCGCCAACGGGTCTGTTCGAGCAGTTTTACCAGGACTGCTCGCTCGACGCCTGAGCAACACACGCAACATTTGCGCAGCACCATGTGCCCCTTGGCCTTTCACAGGGTGGAATACAACCATGCAAACCCGGAATGGCGTTCAGTTGTATTCCGCCTCAGACATCTGTGGTTTTCTGGAGTGCCAGCACCTAACGGCACTGGACCTTCAGCATCTTGTTGCCCCTATGGAAAAAGCGCCGGCAAGCGAGCAGAACCGCCTGATCCAGGGCAAGGGGCTCGCTCATGAAGCGACGTTTCTTGAACGACTCAAACGCGAAAATGCTCACGTAGTCGACATTGCCGAGGGCAATCCGAGTTTCGCGCGGCGGGTGGAACTGACCATTGAGGCCATGAAGGCTGGTGCGGACATCATCTTCCAGGCTTCGCTCCAGGAAGGTGCCTTTATTGGGCATGCCGACTTCCTGCGTAAGGTGCCGCGGGCGTCGACGCTGGGCGATCATAGCTATGAGGTGATCGACACCAAGCTGGCCAAGTCTGCAAAGGCCAAGTTCCTTGTGCAGGTTGCGCTTTACTCGCGAATGCTGATTGCAATCCAGGGCATACAGCCGCAGTTCATGTATGTCGTACTGGGTGATTCTGCGCGTACGGAGCAGGCGTTTCGGGTCGCTGACTACGCCGATTATCTGGAGCAAGTGCTGCAGCGTTTCACGGCGTTCGTGAACGGTGACGGACAACCTGTGACGTACCCGGAGCCATGCGGGCATTGCGGGTTTTGTGTGTGGCGCGATCGCTGTGACGAACAACGGCTGCAAGACGATCACCTCTCGGCAGTCGCCGGCATCAGCCGCTCGCAAATCAAGAAATTGCAGGCTGGTGGAGTGACCACATTGCAGCAGTTGGCGAACAGTACCGATGACTTGCGCATCCCCAAGTTGCAAGTGGAGTCGCTGGGCAAGTTGCGCCATCAGGCGCGTTTGCAGTTCCAGGGGCGTTCCAGTGATGGCCCGTTGTTCGAGTTTCTGCCGGTCGTGGGGAAAAGGCGTGGTTTTAGCCGAATGCCCACGGCGGTTGAAGGCGATCTGTTTTTCGACATGGAGGGCAATCCGCTGGAGGAGGGCGGCCTGGAATATCTCTTCGGTCTGTATATCGACGAAGGTGGCCAACAATCCTTCAAACCCTTCTGGGCACATAGCCGAGAGGAAGAAAAGATCGCGTTCGAGCAGTTCATCGACTGGGTCATCGCCCACCTCAAGCGTTACCCCAGCGCACATCTCTACCACTATGCCAGCTATGAAGAGACGGCCATCAAGCGCCTGATGAGCCAGCACGGTACACGCGAGGCACAAGTGGACTGGTTGCTGCGCAACGGCAAGCTGATCGACCTCTACAAGGTCGTGCGCGAAGCGATCCGGGTGTCTGAGCCCAGCTACTCGATCAAGAACATCGAGCATTTTTACATGGGGCAGCGCGACGGCGACGTTACCAATGCCGGTGCGAGCATCGTGTTTTATGAGCGTTGGAAAGAGACTGGCGAGTCGGGGTTGCTCGAGCAGATCGAGCGGTACAACGAAGACGACGTGCTATCCACCTATCTTCTGCGCAACTGGCTTTTGAGCATTAAACCTTCGGATGCGAGCACTCTCTCCGAGCCTGAAGCAGAAAGCGAGAAAGCTTTAGCGGAACAAAAGGAGATCGAGGTTCGTCTGGAAAGCTATCGCGATCGTTTGCTCGCTGGCTTGTCCGCCGCCGAATGTGCTCTGAGCGAAGCGGATCAAGTCAGGTTGCTCACCTTCCAACTGCTCGACTTCCACCGTCGGGCAGACAAGCCGACATGGTGGCAGTTGTTCAGTCGTCAGGACATGACCACTGAGGAGCTGCTGGAGGATATCGAGAGCCTGGCCGGTTTGCGGCGTACAAAAACGCCGCCCGAACCGATCAAGAAATCATTTCTGTTTGAATACCGTTTCGAACCTCAAGAAAGCAAGATGCGCACGGGTTCCCAAGGCGTCATCACCGAGTCCCTGGCCAATGTGCAGTTGGTTAACCTGGACAGTCACGCGTGTCTGGCGATGTTCAAAGCCACCGCGAACAAGGCGCCACCGGATGACTTCGACATGATTCCCGGCAGGCCGATTCCATCGACTTCGCTGCGCGAGGCACTGTTTCGCTATGCCGACAGCGTCTTGGCCGGTGAGCAGCGCTTCCAGGCGGTGGCGGACTTTCTCCATCGACGCGTTCCACGGGTGAAAGACGTCCAGCCGGGTGCGCCACTGCTGGATCCACGCCTGACGACGACGGATGCCATCAAGCAGGTGGTACGCAACCTCGAGAACAGCGTGCTGTTTATTCAGGGGCCACCGGGTGCCGGCAAGACCTACACGGGCTCGCACGTCATTGTTGACCTGCTCAAAGCAGGCAAGCGCATCGGTGTGACCTCCAATTCGCACCATGCCATCAACAACCTGTTGGCTGCTGTTGAGTCTCGTGCACAAGCAGAGGGCGTTGCATTCAAGGGGTTGAAAAAGTCATCGGAGGGAGATGGCACTGAGTTCACTGGTCGCTGCATTCGCTCCATCGAAGACAAAAAGGATTTCCTTGATGCCTGGGGGCCGGGAATTGACCTGACTGCGGGTACCGCCTGGCTATTTGCCGACGAGACCTTCACCGAGGCGTTGGATTACCTCTTCATCGACGAGGCCGGGCAAGTGAGCGTGGCGAACCTGGTCACCATGGGCATTGCGGCACGCAACATCGTCTTGATGGGAGACCAGATGCAATTGTCGCAACCCGTGCAAGGCGTGCACCCTGGCCGTTCCGGTGACTCTATCCTCGATTATCTGCTGGATGGCACGCCCACCATTGCGCCTGACCGTGGGGTGTTTCTGGCGCAAACCTGGCGGATGCATCCGCACGTTTGCTCATTCATTTCTCATGCGGTGTACGAAGGTCAGCTGTCGTCGGCACCAGGAGCCGAGCGGCAGGTGTTGCGACTGGATGGCCAGCGCCCGGACGTACCGGGCAGCGGACTGATGTTTTGCCCTGTTGAGCACGACGGCAACGGCCAGAGTTCCGATGAAGAAGCCGCGTACGTCAAAGCGCTGTACACGTACTTTCTGCAGCAGCGCTTTGTGGATAACACCGGCGAGGAGCACGCGGTGTCTCTCGAAAACATCCTGGTCGTGGCGCCCTACAATTTGCAGGTACAGCTGTTGAAGCAAGTGCTGCCGGCGGGTGCGCGCGTCGGCACTGTGGATAAGTTTCAGGGGCAAGAGGCAGAGATTGTCATCGTCTCGATGGCGACGTCGAATGAAGACTACCTGCCCAGGGACATCGGCTTCCTGTACTCGAAAAACCGTTTGAATGTAGCAGTCAGTCGGGCGAAGTCGCTGGCTTGTATCGTCGCCAGTCCTGATCTGATGGCCATTCGTTGCCAGACGCCGCAAGACATGAACCTGGTCAACGGCTTGTGCATGGCGGTCAGGTTCGGAACGGTCGACGAAACCCGTCAATCCCAAGAGGTTGTGCTATGAAAAATCTGTTCGCAATTATCGGTGTCATCGTCGTTGCCAAGAAGGGCTACGAGTTTGTCCGTGAATACATGGAGATGAAACAGGAGCTGGACCGACGTGCCTCTGATTCGGCCTGACAAACGCCGATAACGTCGACAACTCCGTCCTTTTTCTGCTTCCAACGGGTGTCTGCTTGGGCCAAGTTGGCGCGACCGTTCAGCTAAGGTCCCATTTCAACGCGAGGTTCGTGATGTGTAACGATCAAGAGGATGGTCACTCGGATGACCCAGCACCTGCGCAAGTTGAAACCGAGGGTGAGGTCGAATACAGCGAGGAATTCGCCGCCATGATCCTGGAGCAGGAGGCGAAGGGCTGCTTCCAGGAAATTGACGTCGATGACATGCTCGCTCTGCTCGACTGCATGATCATCGAGGCCCAAGGCATGGGGCGGAAGCTACAGTGACTGGGGACAGCCCTGACTGTTGATACAGATGTTGCCAGCCGGTATGGCTGAAATCCTCGACGGCTGGATCTCTTCTTGGCTGGCCGCGGGTGAGTCGTCCTCCGAATAGGGTTGAGCAGATACACCCGCGGCTGAACGAGCATTAGCTGGCCATCGACTCGGGACGTCATGCCCCTCGTCTCAGGGATTTGAGCGTCAGTCATTCATCAGCCACGGCCTCAGTTCCTTGAGGTTGCTCACCACAATTTGCTGGGCCTCAGGGCTCGTCGCCAGGTTGCGCGGGTCGATCCGATAACGCATCAACACATACTTCACCAAGGCCCTGCGGCTGGGCACCACCAATTGTCCTTGCGTCATTCCGAAGTCGGTTTCAATGATTGCCTTCTGTGCCTCGTTCAATCGCCCATCGGGCTCGAAGATAACCGGAATCTCGACATTCCAGTCTTCATCCAGCTCCCGTGTGTTCGGCGATTCGTCGAGCAGGTCCGGCTGCCCGCGCAGGCGGCTGAGCACGAAGTCGCGGTACTGGCCATTCTTTTCGCAGTAAGCCCGCACATGCCAACGCATGCCGGTGTAGACCAGCGTGTGAGGGGCGATGAGGCGAACCTCTACGTTCGGGGTATTGAACGACACGTACTCGGTTTCCAGGCGCAGGCCTTCGCGGCAAGCCTTGAGCAAGGGGCGCAGGATCTCCGGCCGAATGGGGCGATCCGGCACTTCCAACACTTTGGTGTGCGCATAGGCCAGTGCCAGTCCGTCGATGTGCGGGGCACGCTCATTGTTCTGATAGAGCAGGTGCAAATAGGCACTGGCACTGTCGTCGATGAACAGGGGTTTGAACTGCTTGCTCGGCACATACCCTTTGAGCTGCTTGTCATATGTCAAGTTTTTGGGCGCATGCTCGCTGATGTAAGTATTGATGTCCTTGGACGCCTGCTGGCGGCTGATGCCAAAGCTCTGCATCAAGTGCCCCGTGGTCAGCCTGCCTTCCCACCAGGTAACGGTCTCGATCAAACGATAGCGAAGTGCCAGGTCCCAGCGTACCTGTTCAATGGATTGCTTGCGTTTCATACCCTCTCCATGTGCGCGAATACTTTACCTGTATAAGTCTACATTCTAGACCTGTCGTTAATCACTACATATCGTGTGTCTGTCTTCGAAATAAGTTGAAGTCACGAAAGGAAGTGGACATGACTATGTCTGAAGCGGTTTCGACAGGGGCGCTGGTGTTGATCGGGATGATCCTGACGGTGCTCCTGATGCAGTACCTGAGGTTGCGAGAAATCTGGCACGTGGCGCTCGCCTGTCGCAAGGACGCGCGTTGGGCGCGGATCTGGGAAATGGAAAACCGGGAGCTACGTTCGGCACTGCGTGCTGAGAAAAGGCACATCGAGCAGTTGCAAAGCAAGCTCATGATTTTGCAGAACTTGATCTGTGCAGAGCGATAAGAGAAGGGCATGAACAGACTTGAACGGATCAAAGGCTGCCTGCTAGGCGGTGCTGTCGGAGACGCGCTCGGCGCCCCCGTGGAGTTTCTTGAGTGGCCTGCCATCGAGGCCAGGTTCGGTCCGCAGGGCATCATTGATTTTGCCCCGGCTTACGGCATTACCGGTGCCATCAGCGACGACACGCAGATGATGTTGTTCACCGCAGAAGGTTTACTGCGCGCTTTTGTGCTTGGCAGTTCACGGCAGGCGTGCCATGTCCCGAGCGTTGTTCACCACGCGTTGCTGCGCTGGCTGCTGACCCAGGATTACCCCTCGACGACACCGGTCGCCGCAGATGGCTGGCTGATCGAGCAGGTGGAGCTCTGGTCTCGTCGCGCCCCTGGCACAACCTGCCTGAGCGCACTCAAGGCCAGCGCGCAGCTGGGAGCGGTTGCCGAAAACAACAGCAAAGGCTGTGGCGCGTTGGTACGTGTTGCGCCCTGTGCATTCTTTGCCAATGCATTTGACTACGCAGCGCAATCTGGGCGCCTGACGCACGGGCATCCGACGGGCTACCTGGCGGCTGGGCTATTCGCAGACATTCTTCAGCGTGTTGTCGATCTACAAGACAGCCTGGAACACGCCGTGGCTCAAAGTTTGGCCAAGTATGGGCAAGTGCCTGGTATGGAAGAAACGTGCAGCCTCATTGAACGGGTGCTGTTCTTCTTTTACGAGGGCTATAAGCCAACCCCGCAACGCATTTGCGATCTTGGCGGTGGTTGGGTCGCCGAACAGACGCTGGCGATTGGACTGTGGTGTGCGCTGACAGCACGATCACTCGAAGAAGGGGTGATCACGGCGGTGAATCACAGTGGCGATAGCAACAGCACAGGGCTTGTCGCCGGGCACTTGTTGGGTGCCCAGTATGGTGCTGCTGCCATTCCTGCCCGCTGGTTCGAACGCCTGGAACTGCGCCAGGTGATCGTGCAGGTAGCCGAGGATCTTGAGCGTGTTCCACGTGATTACTGCGGGGTTGGTGGCGCGTTCGACGAGCAGATCGAATTGGCTTATCCGGGCAGTTGAATGCACCGATGGCAATACATCAGCGAAGAGACCAAGGAGCTTTAGAATGCCCATCAAACCCAGGCCCTTCACCTTTGAATGTGAAGGATGCGGTTGGACAAAGACAGTGGCACCGCAAAGTGATGTGCTGATGCCCGGCGAGTGGTTTGACCAGTGCCCGAGGTGCGGGAGCAAAGCACTGAAGATGCGCACCGCCGGGTGGCTTGAAGGGGCGTTGGCGGAGTTGCTGGCGCGGCGGCGATTTTGAGCGCACAGGCCAGGGTTCAGCGCCCTGGCCAGCAACGGCCTGCCAGCAGGCAGGCCTGGGTTAGTAACACGCTGTGTGCCGGCGTTTAGCGGCGTATTCGAGTGCGAAGGAAGTCATCAGACTCGACAGAGGTTCTGGTGCGAACGAGTTCGCAAACCTCCAGGGCTTTTCGAGCGGCCAGCTTGAGCGTTCGACGAAGGCCTTCGCATTCATCAACGAGTTTTTCCAGCCCGGAAGAATCGAACATTTGCTCAGAGATGGGGAATGCTCGATCAATTCTGTCAAACAGCGCCGTTCCGCCTATTTCCAGCGCATCGAGCTTGAACGCATTGAACTCGCCCTTGCGGCCTTCCAGTTGCGCAATATCGGCCTGGATGGCCTGCTTGTAGGCATCGAATACGGTATCGAGCTTGCTGTTAACCTTGCCGACTACATCCACTTTACGGTTGATCGAGCGCAGGAACTGCTCGAACGTCAGGCCGCTGGAGGGGTAGTCTTTCTTGCGCGTGGACGAATAGGCGCACATGCCGGCGTACTCGATACCCGCGAAACTCAGGTCGTCGGCTACTTGCTCCATGATCTCGAGAATATCGTCCTGAGACTTCACATCCGCCTTGTTCAACACGATATACAGCGACTCTGCGCGGAACGGCGTGGACTCGATGAACTCGATGTCGGACTGGTCGATGGTCCCGGCCGGGTCAAGGCCGATGACCCAGACCAGCGCCGATGCCTGATTGACCAGGGAGGCTGCAGTGCTACGGTCGGAGGCCGCGGCCCCACCCGTGGTACCCGGGTTGTAGCCGGGCGTATCGATGATGCACAGGTTGCCGAACAGCTCCGGGTCCATGGGAACCTTGACGCTGATGAAGGGCAGGATGCGCCGCAGGTCGAAGCCGAAGGCCTGAACATATTCGTGGCACATCGACGCGTACAGGCTGGGCTCCAGGTCGATGGCCCCACCGTTATACGAATAACCCTTGATCCGGGTTTCTTCGGAGCACACCACGTAGCTGGGGACCACGGTCACCGGGTTGATGCCGGTCGCCAACTTCACGCTCGGGTTACGGATGAAGCTGTTGACGAACGCCGACTTTCCGCTGCTGAAACCACCTGCAATGCTCAGGATGGTTTTGCCGGCAATGCTCGGGAAGTTGTTCAGCATCTGCATCTCGGCGAGGATCGCCTGCATGTCGAGCACTGCTTGGGCTTCACCGGCCAACGACGATTCTCGGCTGGCGAACTCCATATAGTCGTGGTTGATCAGGTCGGCGAATTTGGCCAGCTCTTCATTACCGGGCGGTTGCTGGGCCAGGACTTTGCTCACCAGGGAAAATTTCTCGGTTAGCGACAGGTGCTGCTTGTTGATGTCGGCGTAGTTGTCTTCCAGGTGCTGCTGGGAGGCCTTCAGTTGTTCGGTCAGGCTTTCCAGTAGGTCGACGTTCTGCTCCGTGGAAATCAACTGGTTCTTATGTTCCTCCAGGTACGTCTCCAGCTCGGCAATTTGTGCCAGCGCCTGTGCCTTGCGTTCCTCCAGCTCGGCCGCATTGGCTCGTTCTGCCTGCAGCTGGGTTGTTAGCGCTTCATTGTCCGACTCCAGCGAGTCGATCTGTACAGCCTGCCCGGTGCACTGTTCGGCCAACTGCTGTTTGGCGTCGTTCAGTGCTTCGATCTGCTGTTGCGCGTCCGAGAGGGTGTGCCCAAGTTCAGCGATACGCTGTTCTTTTTCCACCAGCGCCTGCTTGCGATCTGCTAGCTGCTGTTGAAGGGTGGCGATCTCGGCAAGCGCCCGGTCCTTGCGTGCTTCCAGCTCTGCCGTATTGGCCTGTTCTGCCTGCAACTGGTCGCTGAGCGTCTCATTGCGCGACTCCAGCGTGCGGATCTGCTCAGTCTGCTCGGCGCACTGCTCGGTCAACCGCTGTTTGACGTTGTTCAGCGCTTCGATCTGCTGTCGAGTATCGGCCAGGGTGTGCTGGAGTTCCTGAATGCACCGCTCTTTGTCGACAAGCTCCTGCTTGTGATCGGCAAGGTGCTCTTCGAGCCCTGCGATCTGGGTCATGGCCTGAGCCTGCCGCTCTTCCAGATCCTTGGCGTACACCTTGGCCTGGGCCAGTGCGAGCATAGCCTTCTGGAGCTTGCCCTTCTCCTGCGCTAACGCTTCGGAGGTCGAGGCCAAATTGGCTGTTTCAAGCTGCAACGCATCGACTAGCGAGCCGTTGCGCGATTTTAGCTCGCCGATTTCGTCGTTCTGGCCCGCGCACAGCGCGGACAATTGCTGATTGGTGCTGAAAAACGTGTCGAGCTGGCACTGGGCATCATCCAGGTGGCCCTGAAGTTCAGCTGCCAGCTTCTTGCGTTTGAACTGCCAGAAGCGGGACAGCGACTCCAGCGTCGAGCGTGCCTGTTCATGAATGGCTGGCGGGTTGCTCACAGGGTGACCTCTTCGGCCTTGCGTGCCAGACGTTCAAGCCGGTCAATGGTTTGAGCCGCGTTGTCGACCTGATCCTTGAGCACATTGATCCGGCGTTGAATCTCATCGACGAAGGAGTTGGAGATGGTGGAAGGTGCGTTGCGTTCAACATCGTTGATGAACGAACTGATCTTGCTTTTGACCTTGCTACCCAACGAGCCGATGAAGTCATCGGCGGCATCCTTGAAACGTTCGGCCTCGTAGCCCTTGAGCGTGCCGTTGCTTTTCAGGGAGTCAGGCAACGGAATGCCCAAATCAAAGTCATCGTCAGGAATCGATTGAATGATCGAAAGAATCGCGAGCTTGATCATTTGCGCATTGGCATCCTGTTCAAGCACCTCACGGATCTTGGGCGTGAGGGTCCGGGCCAGCTCTTCGTTCAACCCGCGATGAGAGCTCTCCACCTTGGCGCCCAGCTCATCCTGGATGTCGTTCATGAACTCGTTGATGGTGGAGATGACCTGGCTACTGATGATCTTGGCGCGGACGACCGTTTTCTCGGTAGTGCCGCCGCCCCAAAGCTTGCGGGCAAACCAGCTGCCAACCCCAGGGTTGTCGACGACAATGGTTTCACTGAAAGAGCCTTCCGCGTCTTTGACAGAGGACTGCGTCTCGCGAAGCAATTGCGCAGCTGTCTTGCGCATGTCGTCACGCAACTTCTGGCGGTAGTCGGCCATGGTGTATTTGAAGCTGACATCCAGTTCTAGCGAGAGATTCAGTCGCTTCGATTCCAGCGAAGCCAGTTGTTCGTCCAGCTGATCGACGTTGGCGTTCTTGATCTGGATGACCTGGTTGCGTGCCAGGGTGATGATCAGCGCCTTGAATGCCTCAAGGTTCTTTTGTTTGCGAACCATCAGGTTGGCGATTTTTTCCCGTGTGATCTCCGTTTTCTTCTCGCGCACCTGGGCAAGCATGGCGTTGATCGCGTCAATGTTTGCCAAGCTGTCCAGGCTGCTCAACGACAGTGCCTGGTTGTCACGAGTGAAGTAATCCGGGTAATCGGTGGACAGGTTGTCCCAGGTCACCTGCTCGTTCGAGTCCCAGGTTTCGGGCGTTTCGAAGCGGCGGTTGAGGCTGTGGCACAAGCCGGAGCTATGCAGCAGGTTACGGTGTACCGATCCGATCAGGTTGTCGAACACCGAGCCCACTTCCGGGCTGCTCATCTTGAGGTCTGCAAGGGTGCTCTGTGCCCGTGCCGACAGCTGGGCACGGATGGCTTCCACGGCATCGCTCAAGCGCGCGCGTTTTTCGCTGCCGTACAGTTGTGTGTCGATCTGGCTGGCCACCAGTACCAGTTCCTGAATGCCTTCCTTCTGGGTAATACGCCCCATCACCTCAAGGTCTTGCTCATTGAGGAACTGGCCGGCCGGGCTGACAATGAACACCACGTCGCAGGTTTTCAGCAATTCGACCGTGCGCTCTTCGCGCGACTGGACCGGATCGTTCATGCCGGGGGTATCGATGATGCAGATATCGCGTAGTGCCTCCAGCGGCATGGCGACATGAACCGTCTTGGTGAACGGCATGTACGTGCCGTCGGCACCGACATAGTTGTGCAGACGAGCCGCCAGCTCTTTCGGGTTACCTGCCTGAATCTCGCTGTGCAAGTGCAGGGTGGCCGCATCGAGCCCTGACCTCTTCATGCGCTGGAACTGGTCGTATGCCGCGAACAAGCCTTCTTCGCGTTGCAGTTCGCTCAAGGCTTTTTTATCGGCCATGTTCGTCAGCTGCGCCATATCGAGGGGCGCGCTATTGGCTTGGGCGTTACGACGCTTCACCAGCTCTTCCAGGCATTCGCGCTTGCGCGTGGCAAGGCGTTGCTCGAACTGGTCCGATTTGAAGCGGATCGCGGCGATGTCCGTTTCGCTGTAGAACTCAACCTTGGCCTGGAACACTTCGCCCCAGGTAATGGTGGTCAGTGCAGCGGTCATGGGTGTTGCAGCCTTGGGTAGGATCGGTTCGCCATTAAAAATCAGCGCATTGAGCAGCGATGACTTTCCGGCTTTCACACGACCAACAATACCGATGTTCATCAGCCGGTTCTGGTCCTGCAGCGTCTGGCACGCTTGCGCGAGCTGTTGCGGTTGGTCGATGCCGTTCAGCCGCTTGAACTGCTCGATTTCGCGCTCAAACAGGTCCTGGTTGCTTGCTGCCAGCGTGTGCAGGCTTTCGCTAAAAGCGACGAGTGATTGGTAATCCATTAGGTCGTTCGCCTTACTTGTAGAGGTGTTCGTTTGCAGCGGCTTTTACTGCGGTGGCAAGGTTTTCCAGCACAGCAGTCTTCTCGCTGATCTGTGCTTCAAGCTGCAGGCTTTCTTGTGCAATCGAGTCGATCACATGCTTTTGCTTGGTGATCTGCTCTTCGAAACCGTCGCTGATCTTCTTCAGCATGGCGTTGAGCTGCTCGTCGATGATTGCCGGAATTTTCCCGCGCAGTTCCGCCTTGATGTTGGGGAACACTTCGCCGGTCAGCTTCTGGCGAAACTTCTCGCGCTCGTTACCGCCACCGTTAAACATCTTGAGAATTTCGGGCAAGAAGATGATCACCAGCTCTACCAGCGGATTGACCACGGTGGTGGTGACAGCGAGCACGGTAGAGAGGCTGCGGTAGAGCATGACACCGCTGTTCTTGTCTTCCTCGGCACGATTGCTCAGGCGTGTCGACCAGTCGCTGAGCATTTCCGTGGTGCGCTCCAGCGAAAACTTGACTTTGTTGGAAAGCTCCTCGCTCCAGTTGCCGCTGATGTCCAGTACGGACATCTGGCTGCTGGTGGCACTGAGGTTGCTGGCAATCCGGTCGACCATGTTGGTGGAGATGTCCTGCACTTCAGATTTGATCGTGCTGGACAGGCTGCTGCGGATGATGTCGGAGAGTGCATTCGACAGGGCACTCGGGTTCTTGCTGCTGCCCAAGGTGACCAGCTCGTCGAGGGAGTCATTAAGCGCGTTGTCCAGGCCGCGCAGGCTACGGTCGAGCATTTTTCCCGAGTAGCGATCTTTCAGGTCCGACTCGACGTCTTTGCGTTGCTCCAGCAGCTTGGCCAAGGCCTGCTCGAGTGCGCGTGCGGTTTGCTCGCTCTCGGCCTTGTCCTTTTTCAGCATGCTCAGCGCCAGGTTGATCTGCGCCAGTACTTCGAAGTTCTGGTCCTTGAGGATGTCGATGAACAGGCGCGAGAACAGCACGTCAGGCTGCAATGCGGTCAGTGCATTTTTCAGTTCCTCACCACCACGGTTGCCGATAGTGATGCTGCGGTAGTGCTCGCCGAAATACACCCCGAGCTGGTCGTCAATGTAGGCCTGCACGTCTTTAACCTGGTCGGCGGCGCGCAGGTTGCATTTGCTCAGCAGGAAGGTGAAATCGGTGTTGTAGGTTTTTAGCTCGTCGAGTTTGCGCAGCATCGACTGCGTAATGTTGCCGTCCTCGATGCTGGTCAGCACCACGAAGTGCACACCGCGCGGCAGGTAGTAAGCAATGGCCTTATTGTGGTTTTCCAGCGATGAGCCAAAGCCCGGCATGTCGACCAGCACCAGGGGCGCAATGGCTTTCAACGCCTCGCTGTCGAGGTACAGGCGCAAGTGTGAAAACTCGCTGGAACGACGATTGATGGTACTCAGCGCTTCAACAGGCAAACGTTCCTGCACACCGTCGGGTTTGATTGCCAGCAGATAGGGCTCAGATGAATAACGCAGTTCGGTCGCCAGTTCAGTTTCCGGCGCAATTCCAACTGGCAAAATGTCCTGGCCCATCAGCGCGTTCAACAGCGAGCTCTTACCGGCGCTGAAGGCCCCGATTACGGGCACCACAAGCTCGGTCTCCATCACTTTTGGAAGCAATGACTGATCGAATGAAAACGCTTGGTCATTGAGCAGCACCTGCATTTTCTTCAAGTAAGTGGCGAACTCTTTCTGGCTTTCGAGCATGGTGATATTCCTTTAAGTGTTGATGGTCTGCGCGAAAACATGGCATAGGGTGCACAGAGGCTTATGCGCTGGGATATTCAAATAATCGCTGGTCTTTCTCGTCGTGCGAGAAGGGGGCCGGTCCGAGAAGGTTACAACCGCAGTTGCCGCATTCGGGTCGCGTTCAGGGCCGTTCACGAGGTCAGTGCGTCACTGCTTGGCTCGTGGTCTTGTTACAGAAGCATTGAGTGCAATGGAAGGGGAGGGCAAAGGCATGCACACGTCCTTGTCTGTAGGGTGTTGATCGCGCATGCCAAATAACTGATGGCATATCGCATCCCGGATGAGATTGCGTTGGGTGAAACCAATAGATCGGCGCAATCTGTTCTGCCTGTATGATGGCACTTTGATTCGGCATGGTAAACTGTCAACAAAACGCCCATATCCCGGGGTTTTTCTTCAGATGCAACGCGCATTTTCAAGGCCTTGCGCGGAGGTGCATGGTTGAAATATTTACCTGTATGCTTAACCAGTATTCAGGTGCTGCACGTGTAACTGCAAGCGGTAGGGATAGAACGAAAGCCGGTCAAGCTATTTCCTCGCCAATAGGCATTTGGCGAAGGCTTCATTTTTTAGTGGCGGCCTATTGGCATTATGCTGGTCGCGTTTTTTGGTGATGGACCTCGTTTGGTTATCCAGCGAACTGGCAGGAGCAGCAATGAATGGTGTGGGTTATTGGTATCGTCGTCGCGTTGATCGGCTTTGCGATGATGTCTCGTCCTTTCAGGATTAGTTTCGCCCTCTATTTGGCCTTCCTGATTTACTACATCTACCTGTATGGCGGTAAAGGGGATCTGGCAGAGGCGTCCACCGCACTTTCACTCGTGTCCGGGGCGGTAGGCCTTTTGGTCCTCGGGGCAGTGCTGGGTGGCATACGGTCGAGTGCTGGCAGTGAGTCGGAGTACATAGCCAAACGTAAGCGAGTCTGGATTTTTCTGCTGAAGTTTGGTGGCGCATACGTTGTGTTTACCCAGCTGCTGACTGTGGCATTGTTTTTGGGCGGAGGGGGCGGTTCCTGGGAAGACTGGACAGCAGCAGGGTTCATGGTGAAATTACTGCCCTACAAGTGGGTTGGGTATTTGCTGATGTTGGCGGGGTACTATTGCTTGAAAGGCAAATCCAAAACGCCCCGGCCCCTACGCACTTGATACCTTTTTATCTCTTTTCAGAACTATCAAGCATTACCACTACTGCTGGACGTGCGCTGGCACTGTCGTCGATGAACAGCGGCTTGAACTGCTTGCTTGGCATATAACCCTTGAGTTGCTTGTCATATATCAAGTTTTTGGGCGCATGTTCGGTGATGTAGGTATTGATATCCTTGGACGCCTGCTGCCGACTAATGCCAAAGCTCTGTATCAAGTGTCCCGTGGTCAGCCTGCCCTCCCGCCAGGCTGCGGGTTCAATCAGGCGATAGCGAAGAGCTAGGTCTCAGCGAACCTGTTCGATGGATTGCTTGCGCTTCATACCCTCTCCATATGCTCGAATTCTTTACCTGTATAAGTCTACACTCTAGACGTGTCACTTTCAGCTACATATCGTCTTGCTGTCTTCGGAATTATCAGTGTTTTGAGGGGGGCGAACATGGCTGCGTGGGATGGGGTTTCTATAGGCGCATTGCTGTTGATGGGGCTACGCGAGCTCTGGAAAATGGCTCTCGACTTCAAAAGGTATGTGCGTTGGGCTCGCATTTGGAGATGGAAAATCGGGAGCTGCGGTCAGCACTGCGGGCTGAGAAAGCGCACATTGAGCAGTTGCAAAGGAAACTGGTGATTCTGCAGGCGTTGATTCCGGCAGAGGGCTAAGGGGAGGGCCTGGGCAGCTTAGGTCGTGTCAGCCTGATGGATGGTGCCGCCACTGATGCGTTAGGTGTTCCAGTGGATTTCTTTAGTGCTCCTTAACAGGCTTGATCCAAATAAATCAGTCTTAACCCTAGCAAGTCAGCTAGAATCCTCGACTCTTAGTCGATATGGATCTGGAAATGACAGATCGGTGGTTGAGTGTCGAGGAAATCGGCGAGCACTTGGGCGTGAGTAAGGACACTGTCTATGCATGGATTGCAAAGCGACACATGCCTGCGCACAAGGTGGGGCGGCTCTGGAAATTCCAGAAAGCTGAGGTCGATTCGTGGGTTAAAGCTGGTGGGGCAAATGATGATGCGACCTTGGGGTCAGCATGAGTGCCGAGCGCTACCGCCTGTCATTCACCACGGGTGGTCTATTTCTGCAGGAAGCCCCGTTGGTTGCCGAGCGTTACCTATCATTGCGCGATTGGTCGCAGACCCGTGCAGAGGTACGTAATGGCAACCTCCTGCAGGCGCGTACAGCCAGCTCTGCGAAGCGCATTAGCATCGAGTTGTTCGGGCGACTTGAACTGCTTGATATCGAAGAACTGGAGGCTCTGGTCGACGGTAACCTGCGAGAGCGCAGTTACTTGCTCTGGTCGGCGGTCAGTCGCCGTTATGGCTTCATCCGTGATTTCGCCATTGAGGTACTGCACGAATACTACCTCAGCCGGCGTCACCGGATCATGACTGCTGACTATGAGGCTTTCTACAACGCCAAGGCGCTTTGGCATAAGGAGCTGGATGAAATTGCAGTCTCCACCCAAAAGCGTTTGCGCCACAGTGTATTTCAGATGCTGCGCGAGTCCGGCCTGCTCTCAGAGCAAGGTCAGATCCAGCCGGCGCTGCTGACCCCGTATCTAGCCCGGCTGATAGCCAAGCATGGGCGCGAGCATCTGCTGGTTTTTCCTGCCACGGATAGCGAAATTCAAAGGTGGCTTCAATGAGCCGGAAAATCAGCCAGCAGCCGCTGGCCGCACGTTTCGAACACCTGCTGGGCGTCATCAGCAGCCAGCGCTTTATAGAGATGAAAGGGCTGAACAACGACCTGCCGTTCTACATCTGCGAGTACAAGGCCGCCGAGGCCGTCGAGATACAACGCATGCGCCGGCAACTGGTCAACAGCCTGGCCAGCTTGAGCATCGACTGCTTACAGGGGCGTGGTGTGCGGGTTCTGGAGATCAATCTCTACGATTTGTCCATCGAGCTGCTCAAAGCTCGAGAAGGCAGTAGCGATGACAGCAGCCTCTGGGACGAGATCCTCGCCGTCGAGCCTGACGTGGAGAAGGATGCTCTGCTTGAGTTGCTGCAGAACGTCTTGGGCGTCGAGGAATACCTGATTCCGGCAATTGGCGAGCGCATCGCTGAGGCTGAGCACGACGTTCTGTTTCTCTCAGGTATTGGCGAGGTGTTCCCCTACATCCGCTCGCACAACGTGCTCAACAATCTGCAAAGTACCGCCAAGGACAAGCCAACCGTGATGTTCTTCCCCGGTGAGTACCGTCACTCACTGCAGCAGGGGGCTTCGCTGGAGCTGTTCGGCTTGCTGCACGACGACAAGTACTACCGCGCATTCAACATTTTCGAGATTCAGGTCTGAGGAAGTAGTAGATGGAGCTCAACGGTATTTTCCTGAACCCTGTCAGCCGCCCCATCGAGGGGGTGATTAAGGCTGACGATGAGGCCAGCCTGTATGACGAGCTGAGCGAGTACGTCCTTACCGATGAGGTTGCCAAGCGCCTGGAGCACTTCCTCGACGCCTACACTGACTACCATGGTGCCAACGGGGTGTGGGTATCCGGCTTCTTCGGCTCGGGTAAGTCGCACCTGCTGAAGATGCTGGCTCTGCTGCTGGAAAACCGTCGCATCGATGGCACCTCTGCGCTGGACATCTTCCTGCCCAAGATCCACGAGGACGATGCGCTGCTGCGCAGCAAGCTCAAGCAGGCCGTCGCCATTTCGTCGAAGAGCATTCTGTTCAACATCGACCAGAAAGCCGACATCATCAGCAAGAGCCAGACCGATGCCTTGCTGTCGGTGTTCGTCAAGGTCTTCAACGAGATGTGTGGCTACTTCGGCAAGCAGGGCTACATTGCCCAGTTCGAGCGTGATCTCGACAGCCGCGAGCAGTTCGAGGCCTTCAAGGACGCCTACCAGAGCATCGCCAAGAAGCCTTGGGAGCGCGGTCGCGAGCAGGCCTTGCTGGAGTCCGGCAACATCGCCAAGGCCTATGCGCAGATCACCGGCGAAGATCCGGCACTGGCCAAGGGCATCCTCGACAAGTACCGCACCCAGTACAGCGTCTCCATCGAAGACTTCGGCATCCAGGTCAAGGCCTGGCTGGACAAGCAGCCAGCCAACTTCCGCCTGAACTTTTTCGTCGACGAGGTCGGACAGTACATTGACGACAACACCAAGCTGATGACCAACCTGCAGACCGTCGCCGAAAGCCTGGCGACCAAGTGCCAGGGGCGAGCTTGGATCATCGTCACGGCGCAGGAGGACATGAGCTCGGTTCTTGGTGAAATGGGCACGAAACAGAGCAACGACTTCACCAAAATCCAGGCGCGCTTTGCCAACCGCCTCAAGCTGACCAGCGCCGACGTGGCTGAGGTGATCCAGAAGCGTCTGCTGACGAAGAACTCGGTGGGTACCGATCTGCTGAAAAGCGTCTACGACCAGCAATTCAACAACTTCAAGACGCTCTTCGAGTTCGCCGATGGCGGTCAGCACTACCAGAACTTCCGCGATCTTGAGCACTTCACCTACTGCTACCCGTTTGTGCCGTATCAGTTCCCACTGTTCCAGTCGGCCATCCGGGGCATTTCCCTGCACAATGGGTTCGAGGGCAAGGCCAACTCGGTGGGTGAGCGCTCTATGCTCGGCGTATTCCAAGATGTGGCAAAAGCTATCCGCCCGGAGCCAGTAGGGCAGTTGGCGACCTTCGACCGCATGTTCGAAGGCATTCGGGGGGCGCTGAAAAGCGCGATCCAGAGCGCGATCAACAACGCCGAACGTCACCTGGGTGACCCCTACGCCGTGCGCGTGCTCAAGGCACTGTTCCTGGTCAAGTACGTCAAGGAGTTCAAGGCCACCCTGCGCAACCTCAGTGTGCTGATGCTGGAACGCTTCGGTGAGGACGTACCGGCCCAGCGCAAGAAGCTGGAGGCTGCACTCAACCTGCTGGAGCAGCAAACCTACATCCAGCGCAATGGCGATCTCTACGAGTACCTGACCGACGAAGAGAAGGACATCGAGGAAGAGATCAAGAACACCGAGGTCGAGTCGGCCGACGTGATCAAGGAGCTGGAGGGGCTGCTGTTCGAGGGCGCAATCAAGCAGCGCAAGATCCGCTACGAGAACGGCCAGGATTACCCCTACACGCGCAAGATGGATGACAGGGTGCTCAGCCGCGAGCATGAGCTGGCCATCCACGTCGTCACGCCGCTCAGCGACAACTTCGACAACCTCACGGTGCAGTGCATGCAGAGCATGGGGCGCGATGAGCTGCGTGTCGTGCTGCCCGCCGACGCGCGTTTCATGCAAGACCTGACTATGTACAAGCGCACCGAGAAGTACATCAGGCAGAACAGCAACACCCAGCAGGAGGCGGTCAAACGCATACTCGATGCAAAGAGCTTCCAGAACACCGAGCGTCTGGCCGAGTTGCAGGAGCGTGCCAAGTATCTGCTCGGCCACGCGCAGCTGATTATCAATGCGGCCGATGTGGACGTGTCCAGCAACGATGGCCAGACCCGCATCCTCAAGGGCTTCTACCAGCTCATCGAAACCACCTATCCAAACCTGCGCATGCTGCGCGATGTGGTGTTCAGCGAGAACGACATCGGCAGATACCTGCGCCAGGGGCAGGATGGGCTGCTGGGCAACGACGCCACCAGCTTGAGCGAGCCGGAGCAGGAACTGCTCGCCTTCATCCAGACCAATGCGCGCAGTGGCGTGCGTACCACGGTGAAGAGCTTGCTGGAGCGCTTCGAACGCAAGAGCTACGGCTGGTACTACGCGGCCATCCTTTGCAACCTCGCGCTGCTCTGCGCGCGCGGTAAGGTTGAGGTGCGTCAGGACAGCAACCCGCTGGAAGGTGACCTCCTGGAGCGCAGCCTGCGCAATACCAATGCTCACCCCACGCTGGTGCTGGAGCCGCAGATCGAATTCACCGCCTCCCAGGTGCGGACGCTCAAGGATTTCTTCGCCGACTTCTTTGATCGGCCTGCCAGCAGCAACGAGGCCCGAGCTCTGGCCCGTGAAACCATCGATGCGATCAAGGACCTGGAGCTGGAACTGGCCGAGCTGCACGGCCAGAAGGCGCAGTATCCCTTCCTGGTGGCTCTGGATGCCGTGCTGGCAACTCTCAAGGAAATTGCCGCGAAGAACCCCAGCTGGTTCTTGACTGACCTGTCGCGTGCGGAAGATGCGCTGCTCGAATCCAAGGAGCAGATCATCGACCCGCTGCAGCGCTTCATGCGCAGCCCGCAGCGAGAGATCTACGAACAGGCCCGCCAATTGATGCAGGAGCAGCAGGACAACTTCACCTATGTGAACGTCGCTGAGGTTGAGTCTATCCGCGCTGTGCTGGCCGACAGCAAGCCTTGGCAAGGCAACCGCCTGCAGCAGGCTAGGCCGCAGTTGGAGGCGCTCCAGCTGGTCTTTGCCAATCAGCTGGCTAGCGAGCAGCAGATCAGCGAGCAATTGCTTGATGAACTGGAGCAGCGCCTGTCTGGTGCCGACGGCTATGCAGCGCTGAGTGCGGATCACAAAGCGCAGCTCGCAGCGCCCTTCACTGAGACTCGTCAGGCCCTGAAAGGGCAGAAGCTGATCGCAGTGCTGCGTGATCAGCGCCGACGTTTTGAAGAGGATCGCTACCCGCAGTTGCTGCTGACTCTGGAAAAAATGGCGCGGCCAGCTGAGCCGTTCGAGCCGTCACCACAGCCACAGGTAGAGCTGCAAGGCGGAGACGCACAACCCAAGCAGCCCGTGCACAAAGAGACTGAACCTCGCATAGTGCCCGCTCGTAGCATTAAGGTTCGCTATGGCAAGCCCTGGCTGACCAGCGAGGCCGAACTGGACGACTATCTGCAGAAGCAGCGTGAGGCATGGCTGCAGGAAATCCAGGCCGGTAACCGCGTACAGATCTGATCCTGTAATGAATTCAAGTGGCCTGCCTGCTGCGGGCCACTCCAGGTTGATACTGCCCGGTGGAGTGCCGGGATCAGGAGAGTTGGATAGATGGAAACCACCAAGCTGAAGAAGTTCGCCCAAGCTGCACGCACCGACCTGCGCAGGCAGGTCGAAACCAAGTTGATACAGGTGTTGCACGCCAGCAGTGCTGCACGCCGCGAGATCCCGCAGGCTGTGGCCCAGTTGGAACGGCAGATTCAGGAGTCCAACAAGGAGCAGGTGATCGAGAAGGTTGCCTACACCTGGTTCAACCGCTTCTGCGCCCTGCGTTTCCTTGATGCCAATGGCTTCACTAATCCCCGTGTGCTGACGCCCATGGAAGGCCAGATCACTCCGGAAATTCTCGCCGAGGCGAAGATGGGGCACTTGGACGACGAATTGGTTGCTGGCAAGACGCGAGAAAAGGTTCTGGATCTACTGGCCGGCAACGCACCCAGTTCAGATCCTCAAGGTGAAGCCTATCGCCAACTGCTGGTGTCGGTATGTAATCACTGGTACCGGCACATGCCATTCCTCTTCGAGCAGATCAACGACTACACCGAACTGCTGATGCCCGGGGACTTGCTGTCGCAAGGCTCAATCATCACCAGCTTGCGCGAGGTGATGACTGAGGAGGTCTGCCAGGACGTTGAGGTTATCGGCTGGCTTTACCAGTATTACATTGCGGAGAAGAAAGATGAAGTCTTCGCCGGGCTGAAGAAGAACATCAAGATCACGCCCGAGAACATCCCCGCTGCAACGCAGTTGTTCACCCCGCACTGGATCGTCCGCTATCTGGTAGAGAACTCGCTGGGCCGTCTGTGGCTACTCAATCGTCCGCAGTCGAAGCTGGCTGAGAAGATGGACTACTACATCGCGCCGGAGGAGTCCGAAAAGGACTTCCTGCGCATCTCCAGCCCGGAAGAGATTCGCGTCTGTGATCCGGCCTGTGGCTCGGGGCATATGCTGACCTATGCCTTCGATCTGCTCTATGCAATCTACGAGGAAGAGGGGTATGACCCGACCGAGATCCCGGCGTTGATTCTGACCCATAACCTCTATGGAGTTGAGATCGACGACCGTGCCGGAGCGCTCGCGGCCTTTGCGCTGGTGATGAGGGCTGCAGCTAGGCTGGGCCGGCGACGTTTTCTTCGTATGCAGGCACGGCCCAATATCTGCGTGCTGCAGAACGTGAGCTTCACCCAGGATGAGCGAGACGACGTAGTTGCCATTATAGGCCGCGACTTGTTCACGGACGAGTTGCGCGAGACCCTGATGCAGTTCGAGCAGGTGAAGAACTTTGGATCGCTTATCGTACCGAAGCTGCGTGATCCAGCTGAGACGCTTCGGGCTGTTGAGGCTTGGGATTTTGGGGGCGATTTGCTGCTGAGAGAGGTGCAAGAGCGATTGGTGACTGTGCTGCGCATGGCCGAGGCGCTCTCGCCAAAATATCATGTGGTAGTGGCCAATCCGCCGTATGCGGGTTTCAAAGGACTGAATGCAGATATCCAAAACTATCTTCTTCGAAACTACCCTAGTGCGAAAGTTGACCTCTACTCCGCGTTCATAGAGCGAGGCTCGCGGATCGTTGTTTCCCATGGTTTCAACGGCATGGTTACAATGGAGAGTTGGATGTTTCTGTCTTCATTTGAGGACATGCGTGCAAAATGCTTGGAGTCAAATACTCTGCACTCTATGGTCCACATGCCGTATCTCGGTAAGGGGAGGACGAGCATGGGTATCAGCTTTGGCACTACAGCTTTCATCCTTGAAAAAGCGCGGCGCATCGACCATGTTGGCGATTTCTGCTGCCTAAGATATTTCGAGTCGGATGATCATGGTGTCCCCTTAGAGTTTCCACCAAGAAACGAGCGACTGGCGCGTGCATCAACCAGAGACTTCGAGAAACTTCCGGGTGAACCGATCGCATATTGGGTGAGTGAACAGTTTCGCAAAAATTTCGCTGATCTTCCGCCTGTTTCTGAGATTTTCACTGCCTGCCAAGGCCTATCGACGTCTGATAATCCTACTTTCGTCCGACAGTGGTCAGAAGTTTCAGTAAGCCGTGTTCGCTTGCCAGGCTCTGATCGCGCTTCGAAGTGGTCGCCTTACAATAAAGGTGGAGAGTTCCGTCGTTGGTCGGGAAACCAAGAGCATATCGTCGACTGGGAAGAAAATGGACGTAGGATTAAAGCGCTCAAACCGAAAAGCGTGATAAGGAACGAAAGTCGATACTTTCAGCCAAGCATATCTTGGTCGGACGTGACGTCTTCAAAAAGCTCTTTTCGCAAATATCAGGACGGGTTTATTTTTGCAAATAATGCCCACTCGGTGTTCCCTGCTGAGAGTGAGAAAGCATCATCACTCATAGCGCTTCTTAATTCGAAAGTGATTGATGGCATCATCGACGCGATCAGTCCGGCAATGCACTTCGATGTAGGCTACTTTTCGAAGATTCCGTTTCAGACTCGAGATGCATCGGCTTACGTAAACTGGTTGGTAAACACCGCAAAATCTGACTGGGACTCCTACGAAACCTCTTGGGATTTCACTACGCTCTCGATACTTTCGCCGCAGCACTGGACTGAGACGCTGAATTCCAGCTATGCCCGTCTGCGTACCCATTGGCAGGGCATAACAGACGAGATGCAGCGGCTGGAGGAAGAAAATAACCGTATCTTCATCGACGCCTATGGTCTTCAAAATGAGCTGAACCCTGGGGTACCGGTCGAGGAGATCACCCTAACCTGCAATCCAGCCTATCGTTATGGCGTGAAGGTCACTGAAGATGACCGCGAAAAGCGCCTGCTTTCCGACACCATGGCCGAATTCATCTCCTACGCAGTCGGTTGCATGTTCGGTCGCTACAGCCTGGACAAGCCGGGCCTTGTTTTGGCCAATCAGGGAGATACGCTGGCGGAATACCTTCAGCACGTGCCTGAGCCCCGCTTCATGCCGGATAATGACAACGTGATCCCAGTGCTGGATGGTGAGTGGTTCGCCGACGACGTGACTGAGCGCTTCCGCCAGTTCCTGCGCGTGACCTTTGGCGATGATCACTACGAGGAGAATTTGGCCTTCATCGAAAAGGCCTTGGGCAAGGTCGTGCGCAAGTACTTTCTCAAGGATTTCTACGTCGACCACCTCAAACGCTACAAGAAGCGCCCGATCTACTGGTTGTTCTCCAGCCCCAAGGGCACTTTCAGTGCACTGATCTACCTGCACCGCTACCGCCCTGATACCGTCAGCGTGGTACTCAAGTACCTGCGCGACTTCCGCGATAAGCTTGCCGCGCGGCTAGACTACTTGCAGAAAGTGGCCATTAGCCCCGATGCCAGCCAAAGCGAAAAGACCAAGGCCAGTAAGGAGGCCGATACAATCAAGAAGCAGTTGCTTGAGCTGGACGACTACGAGCGCGAAATCCTCTACCCGCTTGCGCAAAAAGCTGCTTCCGGGAAGCTGAATCTGGACCTCGATGATGGCGTCAAGGTCAACTACCTCAAGCTGGAAGCTGCCCTTAAGAAGATTCCAGGATTGGAAGCCAAGGAAGACTGATATGGCAGGCCGCTTTGAAAAGGCGATCACGATTCGCCAGGCGATACGCAACATCGATGACCGGACGTTTCTGTTACCGGCGATCCAGCGCAACTTCGTCTGGTCGACGCAGCAGATCTGCACGCTATTCGACTCCCTAATGCGTGAGTACCCGATCAACACATTCATGATGTGGGATGTCACGAGTCCGGAGATCAAGAACAAATACCGCTTCTACAGCTTCCTGACCGACTACTGCCAGCGCTTCAAGGAGTCCAACGACTACGTCCCCACCCAGGGAGACTTCAAAGACTTCAAGGCAGTCATCGACGGGCAGCAGCGGCTGACCTCCATCTATATCGGCTTGAAAGGCACTTATGCCTATAAGCAGCCGCGAATCTGGTGGCCCAATACTCGCAACGATCAGGCGCTCCCGCCTCGCCGGCTGTACCTCAATCTTAGCAAGGGCGTCGAAGGGGATGACAACGAGTCGATGTCTCAGTATGACTTTCGCTTCCTGACCGAGAAGCAGGTCGCATCGTACAAGAGTGACAGGGCCTCGTTTTGGTTCGAAGTGGGTAAGGTCTTGAGCCTACCTGATGTGCGCTCTGATGATGAGATCCTGATGGAAGTCGTACTTCCGTACCTGACGGAGCAGGGGCTGGATACCAATAGGTTTGCAGTCAAGACCCTGAATCGCCTGTATTACCTGGTCAGGCGGGAAGAGGTCATCCACTTCTACAACGAAGAGAGCCAGGACATCGATCATGTCCTTGACGTGTTCATTCGTACCAACAGCGGAGGGACACCTCTGGCGTTTTCCGACCTGTTGATGTCGATCGCCATTGCCAACTGGCAGGGCGATGCCCGTAAGGACATCGACGAGCTGGTCGCTGAGGTCAGGCAGAGCTCGGAGATGCAGTTCTCGGTCGGACGTGACTGGATTCTAAAGACCTGTCTGATGCTGACCGGCGCTGATGTGCGATTCAAGGTCAAGAATTTCGACGCTGATCAGGTTGGCGTCATTCAGGCGCAATGGCCGCAGATCCGGGCCTGTATCGTGGAAACCTTCAAGCTGTTGCGTCTTTTCGGACTGAATGACCATTCGCTGAGAGCAAAGAATGCGGTCATTCCTCTGGCCTTCTACCTGTACAAGCAGATATTCCAGGATAAACCGCTATACCAGAGCATCAACAATATCAACCATCTGCGCGAGGAGCGCCTTGCTCTATCGCGTTGGTTGCACATGGTGCTTCTGCGTGGGGTGTTTGGTGGTCAAGCCGATGGCGTGCTCACAAGAATGCAGCGTCTGCTTGCCAAGCACCTTAGCAAGAAAGCATTCCCTCTGGATGAAATCATCCAAGCATTCACTGCGACCAATAAGGATCTGCGCTTCGACGAGGCGTACCTCAGAGGGTTGCTCGAGATCCAGCATGGGGACTCGCGGTGTCGCTCTGTGCTGAGTCTGCTCTTTCCCGAAATCAATGAAAACCTGCAGTTGGACATTGATCATCTACACCCGAAAAGCGCTTTTACCCAGACAGAGCTTTCCAAACAAGGTTTCCTTAAGAATGACCCCGAGCGGCTGGCGTTTTACCGGAACCCGCTCAACTGGAACTCGATTGCCAATCTGCACCTGCTTAATGCCTCGCAGAATCGATCGAAGAAGGATATGCCGCTGTACGAATGGCTTGCTGAAAAAAGGTGTGGCATCAAACCATCTGATCTGCTGCTGGAAGAGGGTGACAGCCTGCGCTTCGAGGACTTCCAGGCGTTCTGCAATGCACGGCGTGAGGTCCTCCTGCAGCGTCTGCGTTGTAATGTGGTGGTCAGCGGGGCGCTGCCGGTATCCGAAGAGGTGCTGGATGACGAGGAAGAATTTGAGGCAGTGGCATGAGCAACCCAAAAATCACCCAGGCGCTAACCAACCTATTCGATAAGCAGCGCATCGTCTTTTGGTACGACAACAGGCTGGAGTTCCGCGCTGACTTTGAGGCGCTGGAGCTTTCGGGGGTCGAAAAGATCGAGCTGGCTAACAACGAGTTCGGCGTGAAGTACCGCATTCTGCGCGAGCAGCTGGAGCAGAAGTTCCTGCTTTATCGCGAGGGTGCTGAGCCGCCGCATCTGGAAAACTGGTTGCTCGATGTGCAGTTGGCCAGTGGCAACTGCTTCCGTACCGATCAGGTCGCCCTGTGGCTGGCCGAGCTGGAACTGGGGCCAGATTGCTATCCGTTGCTGGAGGCCCATGTCGCGTTCTTCCAGGCCGCCAAGCGGCGCGAGGATCTGCGCAAGCTGCAGCAGCAGGGGGACTCGGACAATATGCTGCGTCTCAAGATGCTTGCGGTCTGCGCCGACACTGCGCCGCGCCTGGATGTGATCCTGGAGAAGCTACTGGCCGAGCTGGCCAGTGCCGGCGATGCGCAGATTAAGCTGATCGAGAGCTGTGGCCTGAGCAGTTTCCTCTGGGAGCAGATGAAGCGTGCCTACGGTTATGTCTCGGAAAGGGCAGGCCTGCGCGACTTCGTCATCGAGCTGTTCAAGGCCTGTTTCCTGATGGGCACCGATCCAGAGCACAAGGCACGTCTATCGACCGAATCGCTTGTATTTCTCAAGCGCTGGAAGGACAGTCGCTCCCATGAGCAGAGCTTCGAGCTGCTCTCCGAGAAGTGCGCCGAAGTGCTGCAGATCGGCGACCGGCTGCATGGACTCGACTACCGCAAGCTGATGGAGCTGGATTACTTTGAGCTGATCGACCGCAAGATCCTCAGCGAGATGGTACATGCGGTGGTAGCGAGGACGGTGACTGCGCAGGAGGTCGCGCAGTGTTTACGCCAGCGCCGGCAGAGCCACTGGTTTGCTCACTTCGAGGATGTCTACCTGTCGGTTGACCATGCTGCGCAGCTTCTGCAGTTGCTGGATACGACAAAGTTGGAGATGACGTCGCTGAGCGATGGCGTGGAGAAGTATGCTCAGAGCTGGTATCGGCTGGATCAGCTGTACCGTAAGTTCATCTACCATGCCCGCGAGTCGGGGCAGGCCTCTTTGCTGGAGGAGCTCAACACCCAGGTCGAGAACCTGTACATCAACAACTTCCTGGTGCGTCTCAATGACCGCTGGCAGCAGCACGTCGATGCCGCCCAGCGCTGGGAAGCTACACCGATCATGCTGCAGCGGAATTTTTTTGGCCGCTACGTGAAGCCATTCGTCGAGCGCAGGACCAAGGTCTGCGTGGTTATCTCAGATGCTTTCCGCTACGAGATTGGCGAGGAGCTACAAAGCCTGATTCGCCGCGAGGATCGCTTCGAAGCCGAGCTAGAGCCGGCACTGTCGATGCTGCCGAGCTACACCCAGCTGGGCATGGCGGCACTGTTGCCCAACCAGACACTGCAGCTGGCTGAAAACGACAGTGGCGACGCAGTGGTGAATGGGCAGAGCGCTCAGGGGACAGCCAATCGTGGCAAGATCCTAGCAGCAGTGGTGCCGAACTCTGCAGTAGTCCTGGCAAAGGATCTGCTGGCGATGAACCAGGCCGACTCTCGATCCCTGCTGCGTGACAACGATGTGGTCTATGTCTATCACAACCTGATCGACAAGACCGGCGATACTCGTGATACCGAGGAGCGGGTATTTGCGGCGGCTGAGGAAACCTTGTCCGAGTTGGTTCGCCTGGTGAAGAAACTGACCAATTCCAATGCCAGCAATTTGCTGATCACTGCAGACCACGGCTTCATCTACCAGAACCGTCTCTTGGAGGAGAGCGACTTCCTCAGCAGCGAGCCGGATGGTGATGAGGTGCTGTATCGCGACCGGCGCTTTGTACTGGGGCGTGGCTTGCGTAGCCAGGCCGGTTTCAAGACCTTCAGCCCTGACCAGCTGGGTCTGGAGGGAACTCTGGAGGTGCAGATACCCAAGTCCATCAACCGTCTGCGTCTGAAGGGCTCCGGCAGCCGCTTCGTGCATGGCGGGGCGACGCTGCAGGAGGTGGTGATTCCGGTCGTCCGCATCAACAAGAAACGCCAGAGCGATGTGGGCCGTGTGGAAGTCGAGTTCATCGGCGCTGGCGGCAAGACCATCACCACCGGACAGTTGGCCGTGGTGCTGTATCAGACCGAGGCAGTCACCGAGAAGAAGCAACCCCGCCGACTACGCGCAGGCTTGTATACGCTGGACGGTGAGTTGATCTCGGATGCGCATGAGCTGACCTTCGACTTCGCGTCGGATAATCCGCGTGAGCGCGAGCTGTCGGTACGCTTCATCCTAAGTCGCCAGGCTGAGGAGGCGAACAACCAGCAGGTGGAGCTGCGGCTTGAAGAGCAAGTGGAAGGCACCTCGCATTTCACCCGGTACAAGGCTGCTCGGTATACGATTCGTCGTTCGTTCACCAGTGAATTCGACTTTTAAGCGGGAGCCTTCATGAGTCAGCTCGATGACAAGATCAATCAGCATTTCGCCGGCCTGGTCGTCCGCAAGGATCTGGTCAAGGCGGTGAAGGGCAACGCCATCGTGCCCTCCTATGTGCTGGAGTATCTGCTGGGCCAGTACTGCGCCACCAACGACGAGGCCACGATCCAGGCCGGCATCGAGACGGTCAAGGAGATCCTGCGCAAGCACTATGTGCATCGCAATGAAGCAGGTCTGGTACGCTCGATTATCAAGGAGAAAGGCCGGCACAAGGTGATCGACCGCGTCAGTGTCTCCCTAAACGACAAGGATGACGTGTACGAGGCGGAATTCGCCAACCTCGGAATCAAGAAGGTGCTGATCGACTCCAGTACGGTGAAGGCCCACCAGAAGCTGCTGGTCGGCGGCGTGTGGTGCATCGCCGATCTGGAGTACGAGTACACCGAAGACAAGTCGGCCTCACCGTGGGTTCTGGCATCGCTCAAGCCGATTCAGATCTCCCGCTTCGACTTCGAGGGCTACTTGGATGCCCGCAAGCAGTTCACCACCGATGAGTGGATCGACCTGCTGATCCAGAGCGTCGGCTTCAACCCTCAGATGTTCGGCAAGCGCAACAAGCTGCTGCAGCTGATCCGTCTGATTCCGTTCTGCGAGCGCAACTACAACCTGATCGAGCTGGGGCCGAAGGGCACCGGCAAGTCGCATGTCTACTCAGAGTTCTCGCCTCACGGCATCCTGATCTCCGGTGGCGAGGTGACGGTGCCTAAGCTGTTCGTCCACAACGGCACGGGCAAGCTCGGTCTGGTGGGCTACTGGGATGTGGTGGCCTTCGACGAGTTCGCCGGCAAGCAGAAGCGCGTGGACAAGGCGCTGGTCGATATCATGAAGAACTACATGGCCAACAAGTCGTTCTCGCGGGGCGTGGAAACCCTCGGAGCGGAAGCCAGCATGGTGTTCGTCGGCAACACCGACCACACCGTGCCATACATGCTCAAGCACAGCGATCTGTTCGACCCGCTGCCTGAGAAGTTCCACGACTCGGCCTTCCTCGACCGCCTGCACAGCTACATTCCCGGCTGGGAAGTGGATGTGATCCGTGGCGAGATGTTCTCCTCGGGTTACGGCTTCGTAGTGGACTATCTGGCCGAGATCCTCCGCTCGCTGCGTAGCCATGACTTTTCGGATCGCTACAAGGGGATGTTCAGCCTTTCAGACGACATTTCCACCCGTGACCGTGACGGTATCAACAAGACTTTCTCCGGGCTGATGAAGATCCTCTACCCACACGGAGAGGCCTCGAAAACCGAGGTGGAGGAGGTGCTGCGCTGTGCTATCGAAGGACGCAAGCGCGTCAAGGATCAGTTGTTACGCATCGATACGACCTACCCAGCGGTACGTTTTGCCTACCAAGGGGCTGATGGCCAGGAAAAGCTGGTGTGTACGTTGGAAGAGGGGGAGTACCCGAATCAGTACCACCGCCGTGTGGCTGCCGAGATGGCCGAGATCGACCTCTTCGGAAGCATCGAAGCCACAGTGGCGACGGAGGATGGCCACGTCGCCACGGCAGCGCCTGTGCGGCCTGCTGCGCCGCGGAGCAAAGAGCCTGAGCTGAGGGAGCAGCACCTGGCTTTCCAGGAAAACCAGCGCGGCGTGACCTTCGACAAGTTGTTCGGCCCCTACTTGGCTGGGGCAACACACATCAAGATTACCGACCCCTACCTGCGGCTATTTCACCAGCTGCGCAACCTGATGGAACTGCTGGAAACTGTCAGCAAACAGCGAGAGGAAGAGGATGAAGTGGAAGTGCATGTCGTGACCGTCGAGGATGAGTTCAACGGCGAGCGGCAGACTGAAAGCCTGCAAAAGATCGCTGATGCCTGCAGCAGCGTAGGTATTCATTTCACTTGGGAATACGATGCCACAGGCACCAAGCATGATCGGGACATCACGACTGATCACGGCTGGAAGCTCGTGCTGAGTCGAGGGCTCGATATCTTCCAGCGCTTTGAGCTCAACGACGCATTCAACTTTGCCAACCGGATGCAGCGGCATCGGCAGTGCAAGGAGTTCAATGTGACGTATGTTCGGGTTTGAGTATGTTGATTGAATACTGCTCGGTCAGTTCAACCGTCTGACCTAAAATCGCCACATCTGTCTACAGGTCGCCCGCCATGTCTCGCAAGAAGCTGCCTATCGTTTCCAGACCTCCGCACGCATTCGCCAGGATGGCTGCTACTACGTCGACAAGACCGGCATCGCCCTATGCTGATTGAGGAAGGCAACTACCACTTCCTCTCCGTCCTCGGCGCTTTAGTAAGAGCCTGTTTATCGACACCCTGGCCGAGCTGTTCGAGGGTATGGCACTTTGCCAATGCGGGCGTCCACCCCGTTCGCTCATTCGATCATGACAAAAAATAAGTAAAGGGACCGCCCCCGAGACCGCCCTGGCATTGGCCAAGGGCAGTCCATCGGATGGCATGAATAACTTTTCGATTACAGATAACCCCGCTCGGCCAAGGAGATACAGCCCTCATAGCCCACGATGACATGATCCAATATCCGGGTACCGATCATATTAAGGGCGTTCTTGAGGGTGGTGGTCAGTGTACGATCAGCCTGGCTGGGCTCTGGGTCACCGGAGGGATGATTGTGGACCAGTATTACGGCCGCTGCATTGTTCTCCAGGGCGATCTTGACCACTTCCCGTGGGTAAACGCTGGCTCCATCCAATGTGCCTCGAAACAGCTCTCTGAAGGCAATCACCCGATGCCTGGTATCAAGCAACAGCAACGCAAAGACTTCGTGCTCATGATATTGCAGCAGTGTTTGTAGGTGACTGAAGACCTGCTTTGGATCGGTCAATGCCCGGCCTTTGGAGAGTCGGCTCATTGCCAGTTGTTGGGCCATTTGCAGGATATCAGCCTCGGTGACAGGTGAGTCCATGACATAGGTGCCGGTTGTTTCACCGGCCTTGAGCTTGTGGTATTTCATACGAGTATTCCTGTGTGAATGCGTGCGAGCGGAAGGAAGTCGAGAGGGGCGTTACTGGATTGAGGGCCTGCCGTGGTGCCGGGAGGCTTGGGACTCTAGCTTCTGAGCCAGTGAGGGTTTTCCAGGTGTTGCCGGTTGGGCTTGGGACTCTCCAGGGCTGGGCTGGTCTTCAATGCTGGGGAAGAATTCCTCGACGATGGCGCCGGTGTCCTCCTCGCTGTCTTCAAAGGCGCCATTGCTAAAACCCTGTCGGGCCGCGCGATCCAAGGTGTTCTGGTCAAAGCCCGCAGCTTGCCGGGTTTCCTCTAGTTGCTTGGCGGCGCGCAAGGCGTCTTCTAGGCTTAGGCCGCTGCGCACTGTGATATCCACGTAGAAGATCGGCGTGCCATGGCTCTGGCGGGTGGATTTACCACGCAGACGCAGCTCCAGTGGCAGACAGGCCAGGCGATTGCCCGAGATGGCTTGCAGGTAATGCAGGCGCGCAGCCAGGGTGCGGATGCTGTTGAATCCAGTGGTGCGGAAGACAAAACTGCCCAGGGGGTCGTCATCGCCAATCACCACATTCAGCCGACCGTATGGCTTGCAGGCATTGCCTTGGGCCAGTGGGCAGCCATCGGGTGAAGGGCAGGGCAGCGACTGGATGCCGTCCTTGGTCAAACGCTTACACGTTTCACCGTTGCCGACGCACAACGGTCTGCCGGTGGTACGGTCGAACAGGCTGTAGTCCGCGCGAAAGTTGAGGTCCGGTTCGTTGAACAGCAATCGGATCGGAATGCTGCGCAGCTTGCCATCCTGGCCATTGCGCAGTTCCTCATTGAGGGGATGCAGTAACCAGCCGTCACGGCTCTGGACTTGCGAGGTGATGGTGAACTGATCGTCTTTCTCGGGTAGGCGCTTGCCGTTTTTCTCGACGACCTTGCCGATGGAAATGCGCCCGAGCACTGGCGGTGTAATGGCTAAACCTTTGAGCATGGCGGTACTCCTTGATCTGAAAATAAAAAAGCCACCGGGACGTGAGCGGTCCGGGTGGCTAGGGTGAGCAGGCTGTTTCAACCGATCAGGAAGCGACGACTGCCTGCTTTGGCTTTGGAGTAGCGGGCTTGTAGGTAGGGTTTGTCTTTGAGCATCTGCTCGACATCCAGGCCAATGCTGTCTTTAGACTTCCTCCAACTGATATAGCCCTCGGCAAACTCTGCACGAGTGGCTTCCCCCATGGCCTGCTGCAGAACCTGCTTGAGCTGCGCTTCACGTGTCTCCTGCTGGGCAATGGTTTGGCGAACAGACTTGAGTTCCAGAAAGGTGCTGGCCAGCTCCGTGTGGTGGCTGAAATCCAGGGTCTGTCCGTTATCCTCGGGGTAGAGGCAGCGTAATGCCGCTTCCGCAGACGCTGTGCCGTCGGCCGGTGGCGGGGTGTCACTGACGACGTAATCCCAGAACAGCCGTTCTAGGTCAATCAGCCGCGCAATCAGTGCCTCGTCGCGGGTGATGCGATGGATTTCCAGGTGCTGACCACCGAGCAGGACCGCCACATCAGCGGCCTGCTTGCCAGTGACGGCGAGCTGGTGCATGACTTGCAATTGCACATACTCGGGCACGCCCTCTTTCCAGAGGCGTACTCCGTTTATGCCCGCTGTTTTGCATTCGAGGATTTGCACCTCTGGAGCACCGATCACCTCGCGGTCGATATTGGCGAGCATCCAGGGCAGTTCTGGATCAGGATGCTGCAGCACCGCGTTGATCCGCCGAACCTTGTTTTGGCTGCGCTTGCTGTAGTGCCAGGCCACGATGGGCTCCAGCACATTGCCCCAGTACAGCGGGCTTTCTTCATCCTGAGGATCGGCTTTGGGCATGCTGGCATCGCGGCCAGTTTTCTCCAGCCATAGTTCCAGCTGCGACTTGTAAGGATTCAGACCCACTGCAGCGGCGGCGTCCGAGCTGCCGATGCCTTGCCTGCGGATCTGCAGCCAGTCCTCGCGGGGCAGCTCCTTGGTGTTGACCAGGCGCAGGGCGGGGCGCGTCTTGCGGGTGCTGCCATTCAATGACGTTGCTTTCATCGTATTCACCTGCCGGTATAAAAAACGCCCGACCAGCACAAGGCTGATCGGGCGCAAGGGTTGATGTGAGTGAGCGTTAGGCGGCGAGTTGCAGAGCGGCATCCAGGGCGCGTTGCTTGAGCTGTGCGCCCTGACCAAACCAGGCCGAGTCCAGGCGGTACTCGTTGCTGCGTGCGCGGCGCTCGTGGTCGACATATTCGGTCACGGCATTGAGCAGGCCCCAGGCGGTGCCGCGTGCCGAGTCCAGTTGACTGCCGCGACCACGGCCCTCGTACAGTTCCTGGACCTTGCGTAGGGCGCGCTCGTTGGGCAACTGCTCTGGCAGAGCACCGCTCGGGCTGGTCTCACACATCACGTTCAGGAAGAAGCTCAGCGCCTCATGCCACTGCACCTTGCGCTCAGCCAAAGCCTTCATGCGGTACATAAACTCGTCCCAGCCAGAGACGGCGATGCCCAGTTGCCTCTTTACCGTCTTCGGGTCAAAGCGAGTGTTGTGTGGCACCTTGATGGCGCGGCTGCTGCCATCCAAGGCGATGGTCAGGGTGTTGTTGCACACCACGCGCACGGTGGTGGGCGTTGCCGTGGTGGCCAGGGTGCCGTCACAGGAGGTGGCCAGCAGTAGGTAGCCGTTGACCTGGTCGTTGCCCTTCAGTTCTGCATTTTGCCCGGTACGTGCCAGTGCCCAGAACTTGCGCCCACCCTTGAGCACGCCGGCCGTTTCTAACTCGTAGCCGGAGGCTTCAGTGAGGTCGCGATAAAACTCCAGCACTTCACGCGGCTGCACAGTGTGGTAGCGCTGGGAGACCACCGACAGCGGTGCTTTGGTGTCGGAGCGGTAGAGGACTTTCTGTTCGGGGAAAGAGTGAATAGTGCCAAGGTGACCGACAGTATCCGACTTGAAGTGCACCGTACTTTCCTGGATTTGCCAGTCCATGCCGGCTTCACGTTGCCACACCTCGATAGGCTGTTTACGGGGTAGTTGATTGCCCAGACCATGCCAAGGAGTAGCGCCGGCGTAGGCCATGGTTTCAATGAGATGAGCCATAGGAATGATTCCTTGCGAATGAATGGGAGTGAGCGTCGATTCATCAACCGCCGACGCGTGTTCACGACGGCTTAGTGGTTGACGCTGAAGCTGTAACCGCACCCCAGGCATTGGTAGTTGTGAAGCACCTTGTCATCGATCTGCTCACCCAGCGTGGCCCCGGCTATCCCGCCTGCCACTCCGCCAAACAGTCCACCGAGAAGAGCTCCAGCAATACCACCAATGGCAATCCCTACCGGCCCGCCGACTACACCAAGCACTGCACCGACTTCAGCACCCGATAGGGCGCCAGCGGCTCCACTGGCCGCACCACCTGCAGCACCAATCAAGCCGCCTGTTTGTTTACCGATATTTTTAGTGATGACGCGTCCAGAGTTACAGCTTGGGCAAGGGGTATACATGTGCAGATCCTCTCAAGTGATGAGCGTGCCGAGGTAGAAGCTGGCACGCCAAATCCCTCTGCAGCAGTCGATACTGCGGGGCGTTCATTGAGGTGATATAGGTTTGAAATATTTTTGGATCCAATGTCGATTAATCTAGCGCTGTAGACGTAACCGGGTATTGGTCCCTCAGGCTTTGAGAGGGCGAGGAAGGTCGATAATGAAATTATGAAGAACTGGGACGCTGGCGGTCCTGATGAACGAAAACTGATCCAAGTGAACCACAGCAAATGGGTCACCATCGGCAACCCTGTGAGGTAGCATCATGTCCGTAGCCCGCTTTGGGCGAGGAGCTGACGTTGGGTCAACGTATCGAGACGACTTTTTTATCTTGATTTTCTCTGATAGCTGACACCGACAGATTGCCTGTACCAGCTTCCTGAATGTGATTGCTCCACCACGCCATAAGAGGGCGTCTGCGTTCTATGTAATCTGCTCGGTTGTACGCGCTACGTACCTCGTCTTTATCGACGTGGGCAAGCGCAACCTCGATCAATTCAGGATCCCAGCCGTGCTCGTTGAGGATGGTGCTCGCCATAGAGCGCATGCCATGGCTTACCAAGCGCCCTTCGAAACCCATGCGCTTTAACGCCATGTTGGCGGTTTGGCTGTTGCAGTGGGTACGAGGGTTTCGGTCTGCAGGGAACACAAATTCCCGATGTCCACTGTAGGGTTTTATCGCTTCTAGGAGTGCAAGAGCCTGCACCGTGAGCGGGACAATGTGCGCGCGGCGCTTTTTCATGCGCTCCGCAGGAATCGTCCAGACCTTCTTCTCGATGTCGATATCTGCCCAGCGGGTGGTTGCTGCCTCTACTGGCCGTGTCATGGTGTGGAGCTGCCACTCGATCAGGCAGCGGGTTGTCCTTTTTATGCTGGCATTGGCGATTGCCACCATGAGTTCTTTCAGCTCATCGGGGGGTAGTGCCGCCATGTTTTTCTTTTTCGGTTTCTTGAAGACGGAGCGGATACCGCTGAGTGGGTTCGCGTGAATCAGTCCCGAGTTGACCCCGTAGGTCATGATCTCGTTGAGCCGCTGCGTCAGCCGCTTCACGGTTTCAAGGCTGCCCTTGGTTTCGAGTGGCCGGAGCAGGTTGATGACTTGAGGTGCGCTGATGGCTGAGATCGGTGTGGAGCCCAAGTCCGGGAATACGTGCAACGTTAGCGAGCGCCAGATGTCCTCAGCATAGGCTGGTGTCACAGCATCTTTCTTAAGCTCATACCAGGACGTCGCCACATTCTGGAATGTGTGCTCAGTCGCAGCTTGTTTAGCTTGCAGCACAGCATCCCGTTTCTCTTTAGGGTCGATGCCGTGGGCAAGTGCTTCCCTCGCTTCAACTGAACGCTTGCGTGCTTGCGCTAGCGAGACTTCAGGGAAGGTTCCTAGTCCCATGTTGATGCGCTTCTTCGTCACAGGGTGTCGATAGTTGAAGTTCCACAGTTTTGAGCCATTGCTTCTCACTCGCATTTGAAGGCCGCCGCCATCGAATAGGACGTAGTCCTTTTCAGCCGGCTTGGCAGATTTAATTTTGAGTTCAGAGAGGCGGGTAGCTTGTGCGCACATTGGCATTCCAGACTTGATTTCGGCATTCCAAAAATTAGCACCTACGGGCTTGGAATGCCATTTGGAATGCCAAAAGGCGTAGCTGCTCATGGACGTCCGTGGACGCCGATGGCGTTGAAAGCCTTGTATTTACTGGCTTTCAGGCACAAAAAAAGACGTCCGTGGACGTCTTTAGATGTGAATTTGGTGGAGCCGGGGGGATTTGAACCCCCGTCCGCCAGTACTCCGCTGTCGGTACTACATGCGTAGCCGTTTCTATTAAGTTAACCCTCAGCGACCCGAAGGGCAGGGTGCTTTGGGCGAGTTGTGTAAGTTTTAGCCGCTTCGTCCACAACGTACTGCACGGCGATTCTGTTCTATATGACAATCACTTTGGGTTTACAGACATCCCCTGGTGATTGCTGGACCCGAAGGTACCAGAAGCTCAGGGCTAAGGCTGCTTACGCAGCGAGAGCGAATTCCTGGCCGTAGTTTTCGTCATTGGCAACTATAAGAAGTTGCAACAGTGGATTTACGAGTTCTGTTACCAACTCGGCATGCACCTAAAGTTTCGCGACCGGCGTCGAATCCTAAACGGCCCCGTGCTTGTAACTCGTTGTTTCTTAGTGAGTGACAAGCCTGTGCAGTGTACGCCAAAACGTCAGCGAAGGCCAACCCGAAGGTTGGCCCTCTCGCTTACTGGCCGCCTTTCTCGCTGTTCTGCAGGTCTTGCAGGGCCTTGGAGGTGATTTCGATGCACTTCTTGTCATCACCTGCGGCGTGGGCGGCCTTGGCCTGGGAGACGGCGGTGTCTATTTCGCCACTTTTACCGCTGGTGTCGGTGGCGAGCAGGGCTTTGCCGTTGTTGATTTTGTCCAGGTTGATCTGGCACAGGTCTTTGTCACCGGCGGCGAAAGCGGGGGAGGCGAGCATCGCAGCGGTCATGAACAAGCCAGCAAGAGCGGAACGCTTCATAGGGTGTCTCCTTGCGCAAAAGGGCTCGACGCTGCTGGCGTGCAACCGCTGCCAGCGACATCACTGATGGGCTTCGTTTGTCGAGGCCTATGCAGATGACTGCGCTGGTGCGCGAGGGTTCGGTTTTTTTGCCGGGTCAGTGGGCGCGGGGGCGGGTGACGCGGTCTACCAGGTAGACCAGGCCGTGGTAGTCGATGCCGCCATGCTGGCTCAGGCCGATCTCGCAGGTGCGGCTGGTGGAGATGCCTTCGCTGCAATGTTGCACGGCGTCCTTGAGTGAGCGCAGGGAGTGGGCGTTGAGTTCCGGGGTGGTGAAGCCTTTGTCGCCGGCAAAGCCGCAGCAATGAATGCCTTCGGGAATCACCACGGTTTTGGCGCAGCGTCGTGCGAGTTCGATCAGTGCCTGGCTCTCGCCCAGGTGTTGGGTGCTGCAGGTGACGTGCACGGCGATGGGCGCTTCCTGGGGTGTGAAGTCGAGGCGGTCCATCAGGTGGGTGCGGATAAAGCGCACGGGGTCGTAAAGGTCCAGGCGCGTTTCTCCCAACTCTTGCACCAGGCGTAGGGTGCAGGGGCTGGTGTCGCAGTAGATCGGGTCGAGGCCGCCGCGGCTGGCGTGGAGCAGGGCGCCGATCAGTTCCTGGCGCTTGTGTTCGGCTTGCTCGGCGTAGCCTTTGGAGGCGAAGGGCTGGCCGCAGCAGAGGCTGTCCTGGTTGTCGGGGAAGACTACCTGGTAGCCGGCTTTTTCCAGCAGTTGGCGGGTTTTGTCGTACAGCGACATTTGCTCTTTATCGCCGACTGCCGGGCCCATGGCGCGGGAGACGCAGGCGGCCAGGTAAACCACGCGTGGGCGCGCGTCCGTCACTGCCGGGCTGAAGCGGATGGCTTTTTCGGGCTGTGGCATGGCGTTGGTCCACTGCGGAATTTGCCCTTTGGTCAGCTTGGTCAGCGTGCTCGAGAGCTTGGCCAGCCGTGGAGCCCCCAGCAGCATGCGCGCACCGTTGGCGACGTGCAGGGTAAAGCGCGCACCTTGCAGCGCGGTGGCGAAATGGCTGGCGAGCCAGTCGGCGGTTTTCGTACGGTCGGCTTCGCGGCTGCGCAGCTTTTTCACCAGGTCGCCGGTATTGATGCCTACAGGGCAACGTTGCGCGCATAAGCCGGTGGCGGCGCAGGTGTCGATGCCCTGATAGTGGTAGGCCGCTTCCAGTTCGGTAGTGTCCACGCCTGCGCGTTTTTTTGCCTGGATGTCGCGCCAGATCACGATGCGCTGGCGCGGGCTCAGGGTCAGGCCTTTTGACGGGCACACCGGCTCACAGAAGCCACACTCGATGCACTTATCCACAAGCTCATCAGCGGCGGGCAACGGCTTGAGGTGTTTGAGGTGGATCTGCGGGTCTTCGCTGAGCACCACGTCGGGGTTGAGGATGCCATTGGGGTCGAGCAGGCGCTTGAGCTGCCACATCAGTTGATAAGCGTCGCTGCCCCATTCCAGTTCGACGAAAGGGGCCATATTGCGGCCGGTGCCGTGTTCAGCCTTCAGCGAGCCACCGAACTCCACGGCCACCAGTTGCGCGACGTCGTCCATGAACGCTTGATAGCGTGCGACTTCTTCGCTGCTGTTGAAGCCTTGAGTGAACACAAAGTGCAGATTGCCTTCCAGGGCGTGTCCGAAAAGGATGGCTTCGTCGTAGTGATGTTTGTCGAACAGTGCGATCAAGCGGTTCACGCCAATCGCCAGTTGTTCGACCGGGAAGGTCACGTCTTCGATGATCACGGTGGTGCCGGTTTTGCGCACGGCACCTACGGCCGGGAAGGTGTCTTTGCGGATGGCCCACAGGCGCGCGTTTTCCAGTGGGTCTTCGGTGAAGTCGACTTGTTGCTCCACGGGAAACGCCGCCAGGGACGCCATGATGCGCGTCAGTTGTTCGTGCAGCAGTGATGACGAAGCGGCGCGGGATTCGATCAGCAGTGCGCAGGCGTTTTCCGATAGGTGCTGTACGAAAGCGGGCATGCCCGGTTTGTCCTGCACCGAACGCATGCTGCGTCGGTCCAGCAGTTCAACGGCAGAGACTGGCTGGGTTTTCAGCACGGTGACTGCGTTGCAGCAGGTTTCGACATCCGGGAAGATGATCAGCGCCGAAGCTTTGTTTGGGTGATCGATCACGGTGTCGTAGGTGATCGCACTGATAAACCCCAGGGTGCCCTCGGAGCCGACCAGCAGGTGGCTGAGGATATCCAGGGGGTCATCGAAATCCACCAAGGCATTGAGTGATAGGCCGGTGGTGTTTTTCAGGCGGTATTTGTGGCGGATTTTTGCCGCCAGCTCAGTATTTGCCCGTGTTTCGCGACCCAACAGGGCCAGGCGTTCAAGCAGTGCGCTATGTGACTGGCGGAAGGCTTGCACGCTGGTGGCATCTTCGGTGTCCAGGCGGCTGCCATCGGCCAGTACCAGGCGGATGCCCGCCAGGGTGTGGTAGGTGTTTTGCGCCGTGCCGCAGCACATGCCACTGGCGTTGTTGGCGACGATACCGCCGATCTTGCAAGCATTGATGGACGCTGGGTCCGGCCCGATCTTGCGCCCGAACGGTGCGAGCCAGGCGTTGGCCTGGGCGCCGATCACACCCGGTTGCAGGCGTATCTGGGTGCCTTGCCCGCGAATTTCGCGGTGGTTCCAGTTATCACCCAGCACGATCAGCACCGAGTCGCTGATGGCCTGGCCCGAGAGGCTGGTGCCTGCGGCACGGAAGGTCACCGGCACGCGGTCGCGCTGGGCCAGTTGCAGCAGGGTTGCCACTTCGTCTTCTGACTCCACACGGATCACCAGCTGTGGAATCAGTCGGTAGAAGCTGGCGTCGGTGCCGAAGGCGAGGGTGGAAAGCGGATCGTCGAAGCGACGATCTTGCGGGATCAGTTGTGCGACGTCGCTCAGGAAAGCAGCAGGCAGGCTCATCGGTCCTCCAGAAATAGCAGACGCCGGAAGGATGCCCCGGCGTCGATTCTTACCCTATTACGTGCAGGCCTCAGTGCACCAGCATACCGGTGAACCAGTACGCCTGCGCCAAGGTGATCAGCCCGACGATGGTGGCAAAAAACAGGCTGTGCTTGAGGGTAAAGCGGAACAGGTCGGATTCCTTGCCCACCAGGCCGGTGGCGGCGCAGGCCACGGCGATTGATTGCGGCGAGATCATTTTGCCGGTCACGCCACCGCTGGTGTTCGCGGCTACCAGCAGGGTGTCGTTGACGCCGATCTGGTGCGCGGTAGTGGCTTGCAGTGAGCTGAACAGGGCGTTGGATGAGGTATCGGAGCCTGTCAGGAAAACTCCCAGCCAGCCAAGGAATGGAGAGAAGAACGGGAAGGCAGCACCGGTGCCAGCCAGAACCAGGGCCATGGTCGAGGACATGCCGGAGTAGTTGGTGACGAAGGCGAATGCCAGCACCATGCCGATGGACAGGATCGGCCAGCGCAGCTCAAAGAAGGTTTCTTTTAAAGTGGTAAGACCAGTTTTGACGTCGATTTTCAACACCAGCATGGAGACCAGTGCCGAGAAGAAGATTGCAGTGCCGGTGGCAGATATCGGGTCCAGCTTGAAGACGGCCGGGATGGCGGTGGGGTTGGTCACGATGGGCGCGACTTTAACCACCAGTTGATCCAGGTGCGGGATCGCGAAATTGAACACCCAGCCGTACATCGGGCCGCCCGCGGCGAACAGGGCCTTGAAGGGTTTGAGAGTCCAGATGGTCACCAGTACGGTGAGGATCAGGAACGGCGACCATGCCTTGAAAATTTGCCCCAGGCTGTAGGGCGAAACCACGGTGTTGCGTGGCAAGCCGAAGCCGCCGGCGCTGGAAGTGACCGCTACGCTGGAGGTGGCGCCGGCAATTTGTGCGCCTGCGGTGCGCTTGGGTTGCCAGACTTTCAGGAACAGCGTCAGGGCAATCAGGCTGGCGAGTGCCGAGGTGATGTCCGGCAGCTCTGGGCCAATGAAGTTCGAGGTGAAATATTGGGTGACGGCAAAGCTCAAGCCCGCCACCAAGGCTGCCGGCCAGGTTTCGCGAACGCCGCGCAGGCCGTCCATCATGAACACCAGCCAGAACGGCACGAACAACGACAGCAACGGCAGTTGGCGGCCGGTCATGGCGCCAATCTTGAACGCATCAATACCGGTGACCTGGCCTGCGACAATGATCGGAATGCCTAATGCGCCGAAGGCCACAGGCGCGGTATTGGCGATCAGGCACAGGCCGGCGGCGTACAGCGGGTTGAAACCCAGGCCTACCAGCAGCGCGGCGGTGATCGCCACGGGCGCGCCAAAACCGGCCGCACCTTCCAGGAAGGCACCAAAGCAAAAACCGATCAGCAACACCTGCAAGCGCTGGTCGTCGGTGATCGACAAAACGGAGCTGCGGATGATTTCGAACTGGCCGCTCTTGACCGTCAATTTGTACAGGAATACAGCCGCGACGATGATCCAGGCGATGGGCCACAGGCCGTAGGCAAAACCATAACCGGCCGCAGCCAGTGCCATGTCTACGGGCATCTGGAAGGCGAAAATGGCGACCAGGATCGACAGGGCCAGGGTGATGCTGCCGGCTACATGGCCTTTGAGGCGGAACACGGCCAGCGCCAGGAAGAAGAATACGATAGGAATGACGGCGGCCAGTGCGGACAGGCCGAGGCTGCCGAGTGGGCTGTAAAGCTGTTGCCAGGTTTGCATATGGGGTGGCCCCTGATTGTTGTTGTTTGGTGAGCTTGGTTAATTGGTAATACCAATTTACAGTCGCTGTGGGCTAGATTAAGAGCCGGAGCAGGGGTGTGTCAATTTGCCGCCTGCGAAACTTTGGTCGTAAGTCGGTAGGCGGGGTGTTCTGATCGGCGAAATTGAAGGCGTTCTGATAGGTGCTGCCGGCACGTCGATAGGCCAGAATAGGGGCCCCGGCGAGTGGTCGGGATGGTGGAGAGTGAGTTATGGGGTTTGATCAGGTGCGTCAGCGCCGTTTGTCTGACGATATTGTCGAGCAGCTTGAGGGGATGATTCTCGAGGGCACGCTGAAGTCGGGCGAGCGCTTGCCGGCCGAGCGCGCGTTAGCCGAGCGCTTTGGTGTGTCGCGCCCGTCGTTGCGTGAGGCGATTCAGAAACTGGCGGCCAAGGGGTTGTTGGTCAGTCGTCAGGGCGGTGGCAACTATGTGGTGGACTCCCTGGGTTCGACCTTCAGCGATCCGCTGTTGCACTTGTTGGAAAGCAATCCCGAAGCGCAGCGCGATCTGCTGGAGTTTCGCCAGACCCTTGAGGCTTCGTGTGCTTATTACGCGGCGTTACGCGCCACGGAGGTTGACCGTGAACGGCTGACCGCAGCGTTTGAGGCGTTGCAGGATTGCTATGCGCGCGCCGACGAAGTGAGCCGAGTGGAGGAGGGTGCTGCGGATGCAAGGTTTCACTTGGCGATTGCCGAAGCCAGTCATAACGCCGTGTTGCTGCACACCATTCGCGGGCTGTTCGACCTGCTCAAGCGTAACGTGGTGACGAATATTGGTGGCATGTACCAGCAGCGTACTGAGACCCGCGACATGCTGATCAATCAGCATCGGGACTTGTACCTGGCCATCATCGAGGGGCGGGCCGAGCAGGCGCGCGAAGTCTCGACACGGCATCTGCTGTATGTGCAGGAGGTGTTGGAGGAGGTGCGTCAGGAGGTTCAACGCGTGGCTCGGGCGGAGCGGCGCAAAGGGATGTAGCCCGCGTGGGCTACACCGTCACAAGGATTACTCTTCCTTGCCTTTGTTGCGCACGGCGCGATGCAGCTCGCGATTGGAATCGCGCTCGCGTTCGGTGTCGCGCTTGTCGTATTCCTTCTTGCCCTTGCCCAATGCGATCTCGCATTTGACCAGGTGCTTGCTCCAGTACCAGGACAAGCAGACACACGCGTAGCCTTTTTGCTGCACGGCTGCGGCGAGTTTTTCGAGCTCGCGGGCATTGAGCAACAACTTGCGCGTACGCACCGGGTCGGCAATCACGTGGGTGCTCGCGGTGGTCAGCGGAGTGATATGACTGCCAAGCAGCCATGCCTCGCCATCCTTGAGCAGCACATAACTGTCGACCAGCTGCAGTTTGCTGGCACGCAGACTTTTTACTTCCCAGCCGGCCAGGACCAGACCAGCCTCGAACCGATGTTCGATGAAGTAATCGTGTCGCGCTTTTTTATTTTGCGCGATGGTCCCTGTGGGGTGTTTCTTTTGTTTAGCCATAGGGGCGGCATTATAGGGAGTTGCGAGCGTGTCGGCTACGGTCAACCTGTGTGCTTGAGCGAGTTGGACGAATCCCGGACAATGCGGGCAGTTCTTTGGTTTTTTTCTCTCGCGGATTGGGCTGTTCTTTCGCGATGTTTGCCTTAAGCAGTGGAAGTAACGCTCACATGACGACGCATATTCAACGTTCGGCCCTGTTGCCCTACCCGGCGCAGGCGCTCTATGACCTGGTCAACGACGTGGCGCGTTACCCGGAGTTTCTGCCTTGGTGCTCGACGGCCGAGGTTCTGGAGAGCAGTGACGAGCACATGGTTGCCAGCGTGGGGGTGGCCAAAGGCGGCCTCAGCCAGCATTTTGTGACGCGTAATGTGCTGGTGCCGGGTCAGTCCATCGAAATGAACCTGCAGGAAGGGCCGTTCACCCAACTGCACGGTGTGTGGGTGTTCAAGGCGCTGACGGACAAGGCCTGCAAGATCAGCCTGGATCTTTCGTTTGATTATGCCGGGCCGATTGTTCGTGCGACGTTGGGGCCTTTGTTCAATCAGGCAGCCAATACCCTGGTGGACGCGTTCTGTCAGCGCGCCAAGCAACTGCATGGTTGAGATTGAGGTGGTGTTCGCCGCTGAGGATCGCCAGGTGTTGCTGGGGGTAAAGGTGGCTGAAGGCACTAGTTTGCGCGAGGCGGTGCGGGCGTCGGGAATAGCGGCGCATTTTCCTGACGTTGATCTGGCTGATTGCCCGCTGGGTATATTTGGCAAGGTTGTCGTGGATGCCGGGGCGCGTTGCGTGCAAGCGGGCGACCGTATTGAGATCTACCGGCCTTTGCTGGCCGACCCTAAAGAGGTGCGCAGGTTGCGCGCGGCTAAGGCGGCATTGGCCAGGCAAACGAATTCTTGAGCTTGCCAAATGGCAGCCTAGCTATCTGGAGCGCCGCGATCCAACTGTGGGAGCTGGCTTGCCTGCGATGACGCCCTGATAGCCGGCGCATATCTACCTGATACCCGCGATCCAAATGTGGAAGGGGCGGTCCCGATAACGGGTATGTTCTCGATCTGATCCAGGATCCTGGTTGACTGTCAGATCGCTTTCGCAGGCAAGCCAGCTCCCACAGGTTCAGCGTCGCACCAAGGTTATGTAGAGATGCCTATGTAAATGGCAGGCAACAAAAAGCCCGGCATGCCGGGCTTTTTATCGAGCGCAAAATTATTGCGGGCTGGTGTCCAGAGGCTCAGGCGTCGGGACGGGCACGGTTTCCACGTTGTCGATGTCTTTCTGGATGGTGTCCAGCAACGAACCAGGCTTGGCCGGTACCTCGGATTTTGGTTTTTCAGCTTCCTGCGCAGGTGCGGTCACGTTGGTGCCGCTGTCCTTGCCCAGCAAGGCTTCATCGCGGCTTACGCCGGGCATGAAGTCGCCGGACAGGCTCACGAGCTGGTCATTGCCATTGAAGATGACACTGACGCGCTCCTGCTGGCGTTCACCGCCACCAGGCTGCAGGCTGTAGAGATAATCCCAGCGATCGGCATGGAAAGTGTCGGTCAGCAGGGGATTACCCATGATAAACCGTACTTGCCGTCGGGTCATTCCCGGGCGTAACTGGTCTATCATGTCCTGCGTGACGACATTGCCCTGCTGGATGTCGATTTTGTAAACCCCGGGGAATGAACAACCGGCGAGTGCGAGCAGTCCCACAAAGGTGAAACTGGTTAGCAAGAGCTTGGTGTTTTGCATCGGTGGGCGACTTCCACTATCTTGGCTGGGACAACGTAAACGCCGATCATACCCGTATTAAGAGAAGCTGCGAAGCAGCATCCGCGAGAAAGCTAACCATGGTTGAAAATAGCGAACTACGCAAAGCCGGTCTCAAAGTGACTCTGCCACGAGTCAAGATTCTACAAATGCTCGATTCTGCTGAGCAGCGTCACATGAGTGCCGAAGATGTTTACAAGGCGCTGATGGAGTCTAACGAGGACGTCGGCCTGGCCACGGTCTACCGTGTACTGACCCAGTTTGAAGCCGCAGGGCTGGTGGTTCGTCATAATTTCGACGGCGGTCATGCGGTGTTTGAATTGGCTGACGGTGGTCACCATGACCACATGGTTGATCTGGATACCAATGAGGTTATCGAGTTCACCAGCCCTGAAATCGAAGCGCTGCAGCACAAGATTGCTGAAGAGCATGGGTTCGATTTGGTCGACCATAATCTCGTGTTGTACATCCGTAAGAAAAAGTAAAAATCGACGCAGTTTTGCTTTGCGAAACGATTGAAGGCGACCCTCGGGTCGCCTTCGTGCTTTCTATAGAGTGGAAAATATCGCTTCAGGCCTTCGCGGCCACCACCATTTTTTTCGCGTGAGCCAAGGACTCCTTGGTCAAGTCGATACCGCCGAGCATCCGCGCCACTTCCTCCACCCGTTCCGACTTGTTCAGCTTGGAGACGGCGGTGTGTGTCGCGTCACTGCCGCGCACCTTATGCACAAACAGGTGCTGATGCCCTTGGGCTGCCACTTGCGGCAAGTGGGTCACCGTAAGCACCTGGCCGCGATCCCCCAGGCGACGCAGCAATTGGCCAACAATTTCTGCGGTCGGCCCGCCAATGCCCACATCCACTTCATCGAATACCAGGGTGGGTACCCGTGAGGTCTGGGCGGTAATCACTTGGATCGCCAGGCTGATCCGCGAGAGTTCGCCGCCGGAGGCCACTTTGGCCAGGGCCTTGAGCGGTTGGCCGGGGTTGGCACTCACCAGCAGTTCGACGTGCTCCAGCCCATGGGGCTGCAATTCTTGACTGGCGTTGGGATGCAGCTCGATGGTGAAGCGCCCGCCTGGCATGCCCAGGCGTTGGATTTCCAGCTCAACGGCGCTTGCCAGGCTAGTAGCTGCCTGCTGGCGCAGAGCGCTCAGCTCCCGGGCTTTTTCCTGATAATGACGGGCAAACGAAGCGAGCTCTTCGCCCAGTCGTTCGATAGATTCGTCGTTCGCGTTGAGTGTTTCGATTTCATCCAGCAGTTTCTGCTGCATGGTTGCGACTTCTGTCGGCTGGATTCGATGCTTGCGAGCCAGTGTATAAATAGTGTCCAGGCGTTCTTCTATTTCCTGCAGGCGAGCTGGGTCGGCGTCGAAATGGTCCAGGAAACGATTGAGTTCGCCCACGGCCTCTTCAACCTGGATCTGCGCGCTGGTCAACAGGGTGGTCGCTTCGCTCAGTGAGCCGGAAGCATTGTTCACGCTGGACAGGCGGTTGAGGCTGGCGGTCAGTGCATTAAGGACATTGCCGGAGTCGCTCTCACTACATTGCTCGACGACCTGGCGGCAGATACCCAGCAGGGTCTCGGCGTTGGTCAGGTTCTTGTGTTCCTGCTCAAGTTGCTCCAGCTCTGTCTCACCCAGGCCCAGACTCTCGAGCTCTTCCAGTTGATAGCTGAGCAACTGGTGGCGGGCGCGTTGTTCGTCGCCGGAGTTGGAGAGGCGTTCCAGTTCCTGGCGTGTCTGGCGCCAGCGTTGGGCGGCCAGTTGAACTTGCCGGGAAAGATCGGTGGCGCCGGCGTACTCATCGAGCAGGCGACGGTGGGTATCGGTTTTCAACAGGGATTGGTGTTCGTGCTGACTGTGGATATCGATCAGCAATTCGCCCAGGGCTTTCAAGTCGCCCAGTGGGCAAGGCGTGCCGTTGATATAGCCGCGCGAGCGCCCCTCGGCGGTGATCACCCGGCGCAGAATGCAGGGGCCTTCATTATTAAGGTCGCGCTCGGCCAGCCATGCCTCGGCTTCGGGGATGTCCGCCAGGTCGAAGGTGGCCAGGATGTCGGCCTTGTCGGAGCCAGGGCGTATCACGCCACTGTCGGCGCGGTCGCCAAGCGTCAGGCCGAGGGCGTCGAGCATGATCGACTTGCCGGCGCCGGTTTCGCCTGTGATTACGCTCATCCCGCGATCCAGTTCAAGATCCAGATGTTCAACGATGGCGTAGTTATGTACAGACAGGTGCACGAGCATGACGGCCGCTCCCAGGCTTTAGGTCTGGTTATTTATACAGTGTTTTGTTTGGGCCTGACAATCCTGGCACTTAGCTCGATTTGCTTGAGTCGTTAATTTTTTTAGCGCGATGTGGAATGAGCGTGAAGGAAATGATCCAGGTCAATCGAAAGACTTTTGGTAACGCCTGCGCCCTTGAACCTGAAAATTGTGGCCCCATATACCGGAGCAGAAGCGCGAGTTGAGTTCGCGCATGATTTTGAAAGGAGAAATCTATGGCTGACGAACAGACGCAGGATACGCAAACTCCAGACGCCAATTCGGCTGCCGGTGATGAACTGGCGACACGTGTGCAAGTGCTCGAAGAGCAATTGGCCGCTGCGCAGGATCAATCGTTGCGTGTTGCCGCCGATCTGCAGAACGTCCGCCGCCGTGCCGAGCAGGATGTAGAGAAGGCTCACAAGTTCGCGCTGGAAAAATTCGCCGGTGACCTGCTGCCGATCATCGACAGCCTGGAGCGTGGTCTAGAGTTGTCCAACCCGGACGATGAAAACATCCGCCCAATGCGCGAAGGCATCGAGCTGACCCTGAAAATGTTCCAGGACACCCTGAAGCGTTATCAGTTGGAAGCTATCGATCCGCAAGCCGGCGAGCCGTTCAATGCTGAACATCACCAAGCCATGGCCATGCAAGAAAGCCATGACCTGGAACCTAATAGCGTGATCAAGGTGTTCCAGAAGGGTTACCAGCTCAACGGTCGCCTGATGCGTCCGGCAATGGTGGTGGTGAGCAAGGCTCCTGCACCCGTTGCACCTTCTATTGATGAGCAGGCTTGAAATTCGCCGCAAGGCCCCCATTTATAAGTCAAGCGTTTAAGTGCTACCGCAGTTAGCCAAAACTGCTGCGGCAACCAAATTCAAGTTTCGGGAGAGTAAATCATGGGCAAAATTATCGGTATCGACCTGGGGACCACCAACTCCTGCGTCTCCGTGCTGGAAAACGGGGTTGCAAAAGTTATTGAAAACGCCGAAGGCGCACGTACCACTCCGTCGATCATCGCTTACGCCAACGACGGTGAAATCCTCGTCGGTCAATCGGCCAAGCGTCAGGCGGTGACCAACCCGCACAACACCCTGTACGCGGTAAAGCGTCTGATTGGTCGTAAGTTCGACGAAGAAGTCGTACAGAAAGACATCAAGATGGTGCCTTACAAAATCGCCAAGGCCGACAACGGTGACGCCTGGGTTGAAGTGAACGGCCAGAAAATGTCGCCGCCGCAAATCTCGGCTGAAATCTTGAAAAAGATGAAGAAGACCGCCGAAGACTACCTCGGTGAAGCGGTGACTGAAGCGGTGATCACCGTTCCGGCCTACTTCAACGACAGCCAGCGCCAGGCTACCAAAGACGCCGGCCGCATCGCGGGCCTGGATGTAAAACGTATCATCAACGAACCAACCGCAGCCGCGCTGGCTTACGGTATGGACAAGGCCAAGGGCGACCACACCGTGATCGTTTACGACCTGGGTGGCGGTACGTTCGACGTCTCCGTGATCGAGATCGCAGAAGTTGACGGCGAGCACCAGTTCGAAGTGTTGGCCACCAACGGTGACACCTTCCTGGGTGGTGAAGACTTTGACATTCGTCTGATCGACTACCTCGTTGACGAATTCAAGAAAGAAAGCGGCATGAACCTCAAGGGTGACCCGCTGGCCATGCAGCGCCTGAAAGAAGCCGCTGAAAAAGCCAAGATCGAACTGTCTTCCGCTCAGTCGACTGACGTGAACCTGCCGTACATCACTGCAGACGCTACCGGTCCTAAGCACTTGAACGTGAAGATCTCGCGTTCCAAGCTCGAAGCGCTGGTTGAAGACCTGGTTCAGCGCACCATCGAGCCTTGCCGCATCGCGCTGAAAGACTCCGGTATCGACGTTGGCTCGATCAACGACGTGATCCTGGTGGGCGGTCAGACCCGTATGCCACTGGTTCAGAAGCTGGTTACCGAGTTCTTCGGCAAAGAAGCCCGTAAAGACGTGAACCCGGACGAAGCCGTTGCCATGGGTGCTGCCATCCAGGGTGCGGTACTGGCCGGTGATGTGAAAGACGTGCTGCTGCTGGACGTAAGCCCGCTGACCCTGGGTATCGAAACCATGGGTGGCGTGATGACTGCGCTGATCGAGAAAAACACCACGATTCCTACCAAGAAATCCCAGGTGTTCTCGACTGCCGATGACAACCAGGGCGCCGTGACTATCCACGTGCTGCAGGGCGAGCGTAAGCAAGCTGCACAGAACAAGTCCCTGGGCAAGTTCGACCTGGCTGAGATTCCACCAGCACCACGTGGCGTGCCACAAATCGAAGTGACCTTCGACATCGACGCCAACGGCATCCTGCACGTCGGCGCGAAAGACAAGGCCACCGGCAAAGAGCAGAAGATCACCATCAAGGCCAACTCCGGCCTGTCTGATGAAGAAATTCAACAGATGATCCGTGATGCTGAAACCAATGCTGAAGCCGACAAGAAGTTCGAAGAGTTGGCAGGCGCCCGTAACCAGGGTGACGCGCTGGTTCACTCGACGCGCAAAATGATCGCTGATGCTGGCGACAAAGTGACCGACGAAGAGAAAACCGCAATCGAAGCGGCAGTGGTTGCGCTGGAAGCTGCCATTAAAGGCGACGACAAGGCTGCCATCGAAGCCAAGGTTGAGGAGCTGTCGAAAGTCTCCGCGCCAGTTGCTCAGAAAATGTACGCCGAGCAAGGCCAGCCGGCTGACGGCGCTGCGCAACAAGCAGAGCCTGAAGCCAAGCACGACGATGTTGTCGATGCTGAGTTCGAAGAAGTTAAAGACAACAAGTAAGTTGTCGCCCGGTTGACCGCGCACAAGCGGTGACTGGTAGGATGTCGCCGCGCGGGAGCTTGCTCCCGCGTTGGCGTGTCTGGGGTATGCGAATTTTTACAGCATGCGACAACGCTCGGATGCTGGCGGTGTGAACGGGAATGCTCCTGCTTTCCGAATGACAGTCACCGCGTTTTTGGCCGGCTCCCTGGCTGAAAACAGTAATGACCAGGATCGTTGAATTGACGTGAGTTGGGTCCGGGCCTGTATTGGGGCTCAACGAGTTTGGCAGGGTTCAGGAGGGCCAGGTCGAACGTCCTTAAGAGTGCAAAGACTTATGGCAAAGCGTGACTATTACGAAGTATTGGGTGTGGAGCGTGGCGCCAGCGAGGCGGAGCTGAAAAAAGCCTACCGTCGCCTGGCGATGAAGCACCACCCGGACCGTAATCCGGATAACAAAGAATCCGAAGAGATGTTCAAAGAGGCCAACGAGGCCTACGAATGCCTGTGTGATCCCAATAAGCGTGCGGCCTACGACCAGTATGGCCATGCTGGCGTCGACCCGAGCATGGGCGGCGGCGGTGCCGGTTTTGGTGGCCAGAACTTCTCCGATATTTTCGGCGACGTATTCAGCGACTTCTTCGGCGGCGGCCGTGGCGGTCAGCGTGGCGGCCCTCAGCGCGGCAGCGACCTGCGTTACACCCTGGAGCTGAACCTGGAAGAAGCCGTGCGCGGCACCAGTGTCAATATCCGTGTGCCGACGCTGGTCAACTGCAAGCCGTGCGACGGCTCGGGTGCGAAGAAAGGCTCCTCGCCGATCACGTGCCCGACCTGCGGCGGTATCGGGCAGGTACGCATGCAGCAGGGCTTCTTCTCGGTGCAGCAAACCTGCCCGCGTTGCCATGGCCAGGGCAAGATCATTTCCGATCCGTGCGACTCCTGCCACGGCGAAGGCCGCGTCGAAGAGTACAAGACGCTGTCGGTGAAAGTGCCGGCGGGTGTGGATACCGGTGATCGTATTCGACTGTCGGGCGAAGGCGAGGCGGGTGCCCAGGGTGGCCCTACGGGCGACCTGTACGTGGTGATCAATGTGCGCGAGCACTCGATCTTCCAGCGTGACGGCAAGCACTTGTTCTGCGAAGTGCCGATCAGCTTTGTTGATGCGGCCCTGGGTGGCGAGCTGGAGATTCCGACGCTGGATGGTCGGGTCAAGCTCAAGATTCCCGAGGGGACTCAAACCGGCAAGCAGTTCCGCATTCGTGGCAAAGGCGTTGCGCCCGTGCGCGGTGGCGGTGCTGGCGACCTGATGTGCCGTGTGGCGGTGGAAACCCCGGTGAACCTGAATCGTCGTCAGCGTGAACTGCTGGAAGAGTTCCGCAGCTCGCTGGAAGGCGATGACTCCCACTCGCCGAAGACTACGGGCTTCTTCGACGGTGTAAAACGCTTCTTCGGCGACCTGTAAGGATCTGAATATGCGACGTATAGCCGTAATGGGCGCTGCCGGGCGCATGGGCAAGACGCTGGTCGAGGCGGTGCAGCAACGCTCGCCGGCCTCCGGGCTGACGGCGGCGATTGTTCGCCCAGGCAGTACTTTGATCGGCGCGGACGCAGGTGAGTTGGCCTCATTGGGCCGCATCGGTGTTTCGTTGTCTGGCAACCTTGAGCAGGTGGCTGACGAGTTCGACGTGCTGATCGACTTCACCCTGCCGGAAGTGATGCTGAAAAATCTGGCCTTCTGCCGTAAGGCGGGCAAGGCCATGGTGATTGGTACCACCGGTTTGAGCGCCGAGCAGAAACAGTTGCTGGTGGAGGCGGGCAAGGATATTCCGATCGTCTTCGCTGCCAATTTCAGCGTGGGCGTAAACCTGTCGCTGAAATTGCTGGACCTGGCGGCGCGCGTGCTGGGTGATGAGGCTGATATCGAGATTATCGAGACTCATCACCGTCACAAGATCGACGCCCCGTCGGGCACTGCGTTGCGCATGGGTGAAGCTATTGCCGATGCGCTGGGCCGCGATTTGTCGAAAGTGGCGGTATACGGGCGTGAAGGCCACACAGGGGAGCGCGCACGCGACACCATCGGTTTTGCAACCGTGCGCGGTGGTGATGTGGTTGGCGATCACACCGTGCTGTTCGCCACCGAAGGCGAGCGCCTGGAGATCACGCACAAAGCCTCCAGCCGCATGACTTTCGCCAAGGGCGCGGTGCGTGCTGCGCTTTGGTTGGACGGCCGCGAGCCGGGCCTGTACGACATGCGTGACGTGCTGGATTTGCACTAACCAGTAGCTAAAACGGGGGCTCAGGATTATCCTGTGGCCCCGTTTTTACCCGCTAGGCGACGTCCTGTCGCATTCCCCTGCCTTTAAGGCTCATTAGCGGTGGACCAAAAAAGCCTTTTTCTGTAAGCTACAGCTTTAGTGTGTCCACTAAAAGCGCGCAGAATAATTCAGTGAAGAAGCGGGGTGACGTGTCCATACGTCACTCCGCTTTTTTACAACCTGCGATCGCCCTTTCAGGCTTTATTTACGGGAGGTCTTCTTGACTAAGCCAGCCATACTCGCCCTTGCTGATGGCAGCATTTTTCGCGGCGAAGCCATTGGAGCCGACGGTCAGACCGTTGGAGAGGTGGTGTTTAACACTGCCATGACCGGCTATCAGGAAATCCTTACCGATCCTTCCTACGCCCAACAGATCGTTACCCTGACCTATCCGCACATCGGCAACACCGGCACTACGCCGGAAGATGTCGAGTCTGATCGTGTCTGGTCGGCGGGCCTGGTAATTCGTGACCTGCCACTGGTTGCGAGCAACTGGCGTAACACGATGTCGCTGTCCGATTACCTGAAAGCCAACAACGTTGTGGCGATCGCCGGTATCGATACGCGCCGCCTCACGCGCATCCTGCGTGAAAAAGGCTCGCAGAACGGCTGCATCATGGTCGGTGACAATATCTCCGAAGAGGCGGCGATTGCCGCGGCGCAAGGTTTCCCTGGCCTGAAGGGCATGGACCTGGCGAAAGTCGTCAGCGTTAAAGAGAAGTACGAGTGGCGTTCCACTGTGTGGGATCTGAAGACCGACAGCCACGCGACTATCGAGGCTGCCGATCTGCCTTACCACGTGGTCGCCTATGACTACGGCGTCAAGTACAACATCCTGCGCATGTTGGTCGAGCGCGGTTGCCGTGTGACCGTGGTGCCCGCGCAAACCCCTGCCAGCGATGTGCTCGCGATGCAGCCGGACGGTGTGTTCCTGTCCAACGGCCCGGGTGACCCTGAGCCATGCGACTACGCTATCCAGGCCATCAAGGACGTACTGGAGACCGAGATTCCGGTGTTCGGCATCTGCCTTGGCCACCAGTTGCTGGCTTTGGCCTCCGGCGCCAAGACCCTGAAAATGGGCCACGGCCACCACGGTGCCAACCACCCAGTACAAGACCTGGACACCGGCGTTGTGATGATCACCAGCCAGAACCACGGTTTTGCGGTGGATGAAGCCTCCCTGCCGAGCAACGTGCGCGCCATTCACAAGTCGCTGTTCGACGGCTCCCTGCAAGGCATCGAGCGCACCGACAAGAGCGCGTTCAGCTTCCAGGGCCACCCTGAAGCCAGCCCGGGCCCGAACGACGTAGCGCCGCTGTTCGACCGTTTCATCAATGAGATGGCCAAGCGACGCTGACTGAGTGGCCTGCGGGCGGCCCCGGATTGCGGTGGCCCCCGCAGGCTCTTCAAAGATTGTTCAAGACGGCTTGCCGACTGACCTGCGGATTTGAGTGACAAACCCATGCCAAAACGTACAGACATAAAAAGCATCCTGATTCTTGGCGCTGGCCCGATCGTGATCGGCCAGGCCTGCGAATTCGACTACTCCGGCGCCCAGGCCTGTAAAGCCCTGCGCGAGGAGGGCTACCGCGTCATCCTGGTGAACTCCAACCCGGCCACCATCATGACCGACCCGGCCATGGCCGACGCCACCTACATCGAGCCGATCAAGTGGCAGACCGTTGCCAAGATCATCGAAAAAGAGCGTCCGGACGCGCTGCTGCCAACCATGGGTGGCCAGACCGCTCTGAACTGCGCCTTGGACCTGGAGCGCGAAGGCGTCCTGGAAAAGTTCGGCGTAGAGATGATCGGTGCCAATGCCGACACCATCGACAAGGCTGAAGACCGTTCGCGTTTCGACAAGGCCATGAAGTCCATCGGCCTGGCGTGCCCGCGTTCCGGTATCGCCCACAGCATGGAAGAGGCCAATGCGGTCCTCGAGACCCTGGGCTTCCCGTGCATCATCCGTCCGTCCTTCACCATGGGCGGCACCGGCGGTGGTATTGCTTACAACCGTGAAGAGTTCGAAGAAATCTGCGCTCGTGGCCTGGACCTGTCGCCGACCAAAGAGCTGCTGATCGACGAATCGCTGATCGGCTGGAAAGAATATGAGATGGAGGTTGTCCGCGATAAGAAGGACAACTGCATCATCGTCTGCTCCATCGAAAACTTCGACCCGATGGGCGTGCACACCGGTGACTCGATCACCGTGGCGCCAGCACAGACCCTGACCGACAAGGAATACCAGATCCTGCGTAACGCCTCCTTGGCGGTATTGCGCGAGATCGGCGTTGAAACCGGCGGTTCCAACGTCCAGTTCGGCATCTGCCCGGACACCGGCCGCATGGTCGTGATCGAGATGAACCCACGTGTATCGCGTTCTTCGGCGCTGGCCTCGAAAGCGACCGGTTTCCCGATTGCGCGTATCGCTGCCAAGCTGGCTATCGGCTACACCTTGGACGAGCTGCAAAACGAAATCACCGGCGGCGCTATGCCGGCGTCTTTCGAACCGTCTATCGACTACGTCGTGACCAAGCTGCCGCGCTTTGCCTTCGAGAAATTCGCCAAGGCGGATGCGCGCCTGACCACCCAGATGAAGTCGGTCGGTGAAGTCATGGCCATCGGCCGCACGTTCCAGGAATCCCTGCAGAAAGCGCTGCGCGGCCTGGAAGTCGGTGTTTGCGGCCTGGACGAGAAGCTCGACCTGAGCAACCCGGAAAGCATGAGCATCCTCAAGCGCGAGCTGACCGTGCCGGGCGCCGAGCGTATCTGGTACGTGGCTGACGCCTTCCGTGCCGGCCTGAGCGTCGAAGATATCTTCGGCATGAACATGATCGACCCGTGGTTCCTGGTGCAGATCGAAGATCTGATCAAGGAAGAAGAGAAGGTCAAGACGCTGGGTCTGTCGTCTATCGATCGCGACCTGATGTTCCGCCTCAAGCGCAAAGGCTTCTCCGACCAGCGTCTGGCCAAGCTGCTGGGTGTGACCGAGAAGAACCTGCGTACTCATCGCCACAAGCTGGATATCTTCCCGGTCTACAAGCGCGTTGACACCTGCGCCGCAGAATTCGCCACCGACACGGCCTACATGTACTCCACCTATGAGGAAGAGTGCGAAGCCGCGCCGACGGGCCGCGACAAGATCATCATCCTGGGTGGCGGTCCGAACCGTATCGGCCAGGGCATCGAGTTCGACTACTGCTGCGTACACGCCGCCCTCGCCCTGCGCGAAGATGGGTACGAGACCATCATGGTCAACTGCAACCCGGAAACGGTTTCCACTGACTACGACACGTCCGACCGCCTGTACTTCGAGCCGGTAACGCTGGAAGACGTATTGGAAATCTGCCGCGTCGAGAAGCCTAAAGGCGTGATCGTCCAGTACGGCGGCCAGACCCCGCTGAAGCTGGCGCGTGCCCTCGAAGCCGCTGGCGTGCCGATCATCGGTACCAGCCCGGATGCAATCGACCGTGCCGAAGACCGTGAGCGTTTCCAGCAGATGGTTGAGCGCCTGAACCTGCGTCAGCCGCCGAACGCCACCGTGCGCAGCGAAGACGAAGCCATTCGCGCGGCCAGCAAGATCGGCTACCCGCTGGTGGTGCGTCCGTCCTACGTACTGGGCGGCCGGGCGATGGAAATCGTCTACGAAGAAGAAGAACTCAAGCGCTACCTGCGTGATGCGGTGAAAGTCTCCAACGACAGCCCGGTGCTGCTGGACCACTTCCTCAACTGCGCCATCGAAATGGACGTGGACGCGGTCTGCGACGGTACTGACGTCGTGATCGGCGCCATCATGCAGCACATCGAACAAGCCGGCGTTCACTCCGGTGACTCCGCGTGCTCCCTGCCGCCGTACTCGCTGCCGGCGCACATCCAGGACGAGATGCGCGAACAGGTCAAGAAGATGGCCCTGGAACTGGGTGTGGTCGGCCTGATGAACGTACAGTTGGCGCTGCAAGGCGAAGACATCTACGTCATTGAAGTCAACCCGCGTGCTTCGCGTACCGTACCGTTCGTGTCCAAGTGCATCGGTGTGTCCCTGGCCATGATCGCTGCGCGTGTGATGGCTGGTAAGACCCTGAAGGAAATCGGCTTTACCAAGGAAATCATTCCGAACTTCTACAGTGTGAAAGAGGCGGTGTTCCCGTTCGCCAAATTCCCTGGCGTGGACCCGATCCTGGGCCCAGAAATGAAGTCCACCGGTGAAGTGATGGGTGTGGGCGATACCTTCGGTGAAGCCTTCGCCAAGGCCCAGATGGGTGCCAGTGAAGTGCTGCCGACCGGCGGTACTGCGTTTATCAGCGTACGTGATGACGACAAGCCACTGGTTGCAGGGGTCGCCCGCGATCTGATCAACTTGGGCTTTGAAGTCGTGGCTACCGCCGGGACCGCCAAGCTGATCGAAGCTGCCGGCCTGAAAGTACGTCGCGTGAACAAGGTGACGGAAGGCCGTCCGCATGTGGTCGACATGATCAAGAATGACGAAGTCACCCTGATCATCAACACCACCGAAGGTCGCCAGTCGATCGCGGACTCCTATTCCATTCGTCGTAATGCCTTGCAGCACAAGATTTACTGCACCACTACCATTGCTGCTGGCGAAGCTATCTGTGAAGCGCTGAAGTTCGGTCCGGAAAAGACCGTGCGTCGCTTGCAGGATCTACACGCAGGATTGAAGGCATGAGCATAACCAAATACCCGATGACCGTTCAGGGCGCGCGCGCCCTGGAAGAGGAGCACGCCCATCTGACCAAGGTCGTACGTCCAAAGCTGAGCCAGGACATCGGTACGGCCCGCGAGCTGGGTGACTTGAAGGAAAACGCCGAATACCACGCTGCTCGCGAGCAGCAGGGTATGGTCGAGGCGCGGATTCGTGACATCGAAGGCCGTATGCAGAATGCGGTGATCATCGATGTCACCACCATCCCGCATACCGGCAAGGTAATTTTCGGCACGACCGTGGAAATCGCCAACGTCGAGACCGACGAAAGCGTGACTTACCAGATCGTGGGTGAGGATGAGGCTGACTTCAAGCAAGGCAAGATCTCTGTCGGCTCGCCGATTGCTCGCGCCTTGATTGCCAAGGAAGAAGGCGACGTGGTTGCCGTGAAAACGCCGAGCGGCGTCATTGAGTACGAGATTGTCGAAGTTCGTCACATCTGAAAGACGGCGCCCGCTGCGTGCGGGCGCCATGCTTTGGCAGCTCTCTCAGATGCTTTGGGTGGGCGGCCTATGGCTGTTACATATTGGTGTATTGCCGGCGTTGGGCCTGATTGGCCTGGCGCCGCTGCTGATCGATGAGATCGACGGATTGCTGAGTGCGCTGCTGGTGGGTTTTGCGGCGACGTGCGTGATGCTTCAGGTGTTGGTGCTGATCAAGGCCGAAGGCCTGAAGAGTTTGTGGCGGGATATCCGCGGGCAACTGCTGTTGATGGCGCTGTATGCATGCGCAATGTTTTGCGTGGTGCATGTGTGGCTGCCGCTAGCGTTGCGCTGGCAGTTATTCAGCTATCTTGTGCTAGGGTTCTCTGGCCTGGTGCTGGTTATGCAACCTGCGCCGGGATGGAGTGGCGGGGCGCGCGAAGCACGCCCTTGACCCTTTTCATCATTTGAAGCGATGAACGTTCGACAGTTGCTTGTTGACGCTGAAGTTCTTGCGATACAGCAGCGCCATCTTGCCGATGACCTGAACCAGGTCCGCTTTGCCGACCTTGCACAGTTCTGCAACGGCGGCCAGGCGCGCTTCGCGATCAAGGATGTTGACCTTGATCTTGATCAGTTCGTGATCGTTCAGTGCGCGCTCGAATTCGGCTAGCACACCCTCAGTCAAACCGTTGTCTGCCACAATCAGAACTGGTTTCAGATGGTGGCCAATGGATTTGTACTGTTTCTTCTGCTCTTGAGTGAGCGGCATAATCTGACCCCTGCGTCTGATCTTGTAAAAAGCGGCGGCCAGTTTACCCGAGCGAGTCCGGGACCGCCCAGTTAATCACGACCCGTTTTATTTTTTCGAGGTGGCCCGTGGCCCGTTCCAAAACCAGCCTTAAGTGGCTACAAGAACATTTCAATGATCCTTACGTCAAAAAGGCGCAAAAGGACGGCTACCGTTCCCGGGCCAGCTACAAGTTGCTGGAGATCCAGGACAAGGACAAATTGATTCGTCCAGGCATGAGCGTTATCGATCTCGGCGCGGCCCCCGGTGGCTGGTCCCAGGTGACCAGTCGTCTGATTGGTGGGCAAGGTCGATTGATCGCTTCGGACATCCTCGAGATGGACAGCATCCCGGACGTGACCTTTGTTCACGGCGATTTTACCGAGGACAAAGTATTGGCCGAGATCCTGGAGGCTGTGGGAAATTCGCAGGTAGACCTTGTGATTTCCGACATGGCCCCCAATATGAGTGGATTACCGGCTGTTGATATGCCGCGTGCCATGTTCCTGTGTGAACTGGCGCTGGATCTGGCAGGTCGGGTGTTGCGTCCGGGTGGCGATTTCCTGGTGAAGGTCTTCCAGGGCGAAGGTTTCGACGAGTACCACAAGAACATTCGCAAGTTGTTCGACAAGGTACAGACACGCAAGCCGGACTCATCCCGTGACCGGTCCAGGGAGCAGTATCTGCTGTGCCGTGGCTTCCGCGGTGTCGAAGGCGCTGCGAGCGAAGAGCGTTTTTGAGAAATTCGAGGAGGGCGATAGGTTTTTTTATATCGCTTTCGTCACGAAGCTTTACGAATATTGCGTAGTCAAAGTTTCACAAAGGGTTACAGACGGCGCCTGCCAGAGTTGTAGGTAATGTAGTAAGTTAGGCCGGTGAATATCATGCGAAGCGCGCGCCAGTAGCGGAGCTTGCTTCAGAGGGTAGTTAATTGAACGATATGGCAAAGAATCTGATCCTGTGGTTGATCATCGCGGCTGTCCTGGTGACGGTGATGAACAACTTCTCCAGCCCTAACGAGCCGCAGACCCTCAACTATTCCGACTTCATCCAGCAAGTTAAGGATGGCAAGGTCGAGCGCGTAGCGGTTGATGGCTACGTGATTACCGGTAAGCGCAACGATGGCGACAGCTTCAAGACCATTCGTCCTGCTATTCAGGACAACGGTCTCATCGGTGACCTGGTGGATAACAAGGTCGTTGTGGAAGGCAAGCAGCCTGAACAGCAAAGCATCTGGACCCAGCTCCTGGTGGCCAGCTTCCCGATCCTGGTGATTATCGCCGTGTTCATGTTCTTCATGCGCCAGATGCAAGGCGGTGCGGGAGGCAAGGGCGGGCCGATGAGCTTCGGCAAAAGCAAGGCGCGCCTGCTCTCCGAAGACCAGGTGAAGACCACCCTGGCTGACGTCGCAGGTTGCGACGAAGCCAAGGAAGAAGTCGGTGAGTTGGTCGAGTTCCTGCGTGATCCGGGCAAGTTCCAGCGCCTGGGTGGCCGTATTCCTCGCGGTGTGCTGATGGTGGGGCCTCCGGGTACCGGTAAAACCTTGCTGGCCAAGGCGATTGCCGGCGAAGCCAAGGTGCCTTTCTTCACGATTTCCGGTTCTGACTTCGTCGAGATGTTTGTCGGCGTCGGCGCCAGCCGTGTTCGCGATATGTTCGAGCAGGCCAAGAAGCACGCGCCATGCATCATCTTCATCGACGAAATCGATGCCGTCGGTCGCCATCGTGGCGCGGGCATGGGGGGTGGTCACGATGAGCGTGAGCAGACCCTCAACCAGTTGCTGGTAGAGATGGATGGTTTCGAGATGAATGACGGCATTATCGTCATCGCCGCAACCAACCGTCCCGACGTTCTCGACCCTGCGTTGCTGCGTCCGGGCCGTTTCGACCGTCAGGTTGTGGTCGGCCTGCCGGACATTCGTGGTCGTGAGCAGATCCTGAAAGTACACATGCGCAAGGTGCCAATGGGTGACGACGTGGCTCCGGCTGTGATCGCCCGTGGTACTCCCGGTTTCTCCGGTGCTGATCTGGCGAACCTGGTGAACGAGGCTTCGCTGTTCGCTGCCCGTACTGGCAAGCGCATCGTTGAGATGAAAGAGTTCGAATTGGCGAAAGACAAGATCATGATGGGCGCCGAGCGCAAATCCATGGTCATGTCCGAGAAAGAGAAGCAGAACACCGCTTATCACGAGGCAGGTCACGCCATTGTAGGTCGCGTTGTGCCTGAGCATGACCCCGTCTACAAAGTGTCGATCATTCCTCGTGGTCGGGCACTGGGTGTGACCATGTTCCTGCCGGAAGAAGATCGCTACAGCCTCTCCAAGCGTGCGCTGATCAGCCAGATCTGCTCGCTGTATGGTGGCCGTATTGCTGAAGAAATGACCCTTGGCTTCGACGGTGTGACCACTGGCGCCTCCAACGACATCATGCGTGCCAGCCAGATTGCGCGAAACATGGTGACCAAGTGGGGCTTGTCGGAAAAACTCGGCCCATTGATGTACGCCGAAGAAGAAGGCGAAGTGTTCCTGGGCCGTGGCGGCGGTGGGCAAAGCGCCAGCTTCTCGGGTGAGACAGCCAAGCTGATCGACTCCGAGGTTCGCAGCATCATTGACCAGTGCTACGGCACGGCCAAGCAGATCCTCACTGACAACCGTGACAAGCTGGACGCCATGGCTGATGCGTTGATGAAGTACGAAACCATCGATGCCGACCAGATCGACGACATCATGTCGGGCCGCGCGCCGCGTGAGCCGCGCGACTGGGAAGGTGGTTCGGGTACTTCGGGCACTCCGCCTGTGGTGCAGAATGAGCGCCCTGAAACGCCTATCGGCGGCCCGGCAGCTGATCACTAAGGTTTGAAATGACTTCTGCTTTGTCCTCTACCCGGTTGCCTTGCGGCAACCGGGTTCTTGATTTGGCCCGGACGCATGTCATGGGCATCCTCAATGTAACCCCTGACTCCTTTTCCGATGGTGGCCGCTTCAGTCAGTTGGACGCCGCGTTGCGCCATGCCGAGGCGATGGTGGCTGCCGGTGCGACGCTGATTGATGTGGGTGGGGAATCGACCCGCCCCGGCGCCCGCGTTGTTTCTCCATTGGAGGAGCTGGAGCGGGTGGCACCGGTGGTTGAGCGCATAGCCCGCGAGCTGGATGTCATCATCTCGGTAGACACCTCCACCCCGGCAGTGATGCGCGAAACCGCGCGTCTGGGGGCTGGGTTGATCAACGATGTGCGTTCCTTGCAGCGCGACGGCGCCCTTGATGCGGCCGCTGCAACCGGCTTGCCTGTCTGCCTGATGCATATGTTGGGTGAGCCCGGCAACATGCAGGACAATCCGCATTACGACGATCTGGTCGGCGAGGTGGGTGGGTTTCTTGCTGAGAGGGTTGCCCAGTGTGTGGCTGTGGGTATTGCGCCCGAACAGATCATCCTCGATCCGGGGTTTGGCTTTGCCAAGACCCTGCAGCACAATCTAAGTCTGTTCAAACACATGGAAGCGCTGCACGCCCTTGGTCGCCCGCTGTTGGTCGGCGTTTCGCGCAAGAGCATGATAGGGCTCGCCTTGAATCGCCCCGTCGGCGAACGCCTGTATGGCGGCCTGGCGCTTGCGGCACTAGCCGTGACCAAGGGCGCACGTATTTTGCGTGTGCATGATGTCGCCGAAACGGTCGATGTGGTGCGCATGCTCGCTGCTGTAGAATCAGCCGAATAAGAATGATGGAGTACTTATGACTAAAAAATATTTTGGCACCGACGGCATTCGTGGTCGGGTCGGCGAATTCCCGATCACCCCTGATTTCATGCTCAAGCTGGGTTGGGCGGCAGGCATGGCGTTCCGCAGCATGGGCGCGTGTCGCATCCTGGTGGGCAAGGACACCCGTATTTCGGGCTACATGTTTGAGTCTGCGCTGGAGGCCGGATTGTCCGCCGCCGGGGCCGATGTGATGTTGTTGGGGCCTATGCCCACGCCGGCAATCGCTTACCTGACGCGTACCTTCCACGCTGAAGCCGGTATTGTGATCAGCGCCTCCCACAATCCTCATGATGACAACGGCATCAAGTTTTTCTCGGGGCAGGGCACCAAGTTGCCTGACGAGATCGAGTTGATGATCGAAGAGCTGCTGGATGCGCCGATGACGGTGGTCGAGTCCAGCAAGCTGGGCAAGGTGTCGCGCATTAACGACGCGTCAGGCCGCTATATCGAATTCTGTAAAAGCAGCGTCCCGAGCAGCACCAATTTTGCAGGCTTGAAGATTGTTGTCGATTGCGCCCATGGGGCGACCTACAAGGTGGCGCCGAGCGTCTTCAAGGAACTGGGTGCACAGGTTACCGTGCTGTCGGCTCAGCCCAACGGCTTGAACATCAACGACAACTGCGGTTCCACCCACATGGAGCAGCTGCAGGCTGCTGTGCTGGCTGAGCATGCGGACCTGGGCATCGCTTTTGATGGCGATGGCGACCGCGTGCTGATGGTGGATCACACTGGCACGATCGTGGATGGTGATGACCTGTTGTTCATCATTGCCCGTGACCTGCATGAGCGTAACAAGCTGCAAGGTGGCGTGGTCGGCACTCTGATGAGTAATCTCGGGCTGGAATTGGCGTTGGCAGAACTGGGGATTCCCTTTATTCGCGCCAATGTCGGTGACCGCTACGTGATCGCCGAACTGCTGGAGCGTAACTGGTTGGTCGGCGGCGAGAACTCCGGGCACGTGGTCTGCTTCCAGCACACCACCACGGGTGACGCGATCATCGCCGCGCTACAGGTGCTGTTGGCCCTGCGTCGCCGCGAGGAGAGCCTGGCCCAGGCGCGTCAAGCCCTGCGCAAGTGCCCGCAAGTGCTGCTCAATGTGCGTTTTGCCGGTGGCGAAAACCCCATCGAGCACCCTGCTGTCAAAGAGGCTTGCGAGCGCGTGACCCAGGCAATGGCGGGGCGCGGGCGTGTGTTGCTGCGCAAGTCCGGCACAGAGCCGCTGGTGCGTGTGATGGTCGAAGGCGAGGACGAAACACAGGTTCGCGGCCATGCCGAAGACCTGGCAAAACTGGTAACTGAAGTTTGCGCCTGAATTCGGCTTGCCAGTGATGATGTGGTTGGGTAACATCTGCGCCCACTTTGACCGACGGGGTACAGCATGCGTCGCACTATGGTAGCTGGTAACTGGAAGATGCACGGTACCCGCGCCAGTGTCGCTGAGCTGATCAACGGCCTTCGTCACTTGGCCTTGCCTAGCGGTGTTGACGTCGCGGTGTTCCCGCCTTGCTTGCATATCAACCAAGTGGTTGATGGCTTGAAGGGCAAGTCGATTCAGGTCGGCGCGCAGAACTCTGCGGTAGAGCCGATGCAAGGTGCGTTGACCGGCGAGATTTCGCCGAGTCAGCTGGTTGATGCGGGTTGTTCCTATGTGCTTGTCGGGCACTCCGAGCGTCGCCAGATGATGGGCGAGCGGGATGGGACGCTCAACCGCAAGTTCGCCGCAGCACAGGCTTGTGGCTTGATTCCGGTGTTGTGCATAGGGGAGACCCTTGAGCAGCGCGAATCGGGCAAGACTCTTGAAGTTGTCTCGCGTCAGCTGGGCAGCATCATCGAGGAGCTGGGTGTTGGTGCATTTGCAAAGGCAGTTATTGCTTACGAGCCGGTCTGGGCCATTGGCACCGGGCTGACTGCTACACCGCAACAGGCGCAGGATGTGCACGCAGCCATCCGCGCGCAGTTGGCGGCAGAGAATTCTGAAGTCGCACAAGGTGTGCGGCTTCTATACGGCGGCAGCGTGAAGGCGGCCAATGCGGTCGAACTGTTCGGCATGCCGGATATCGATGGGGGGCTCATTGGTGGAGCTTCCCTGAATGCAGATGAGTTCGGTGCGATCTGTCGCGCCGCGGGAAACTGAAAAAATGCTGGAAACAGTCGTAGTCGTTTTTCATCTGTTGGCTGCCCTGAGCGTAGTTGCTCTGGTTTTGTTGCAACAGGGTAAAGGTGCGGATGCTGGTGCGTCTTTCGGTGCAGGTGCTTCAAATACTGTGTTCGGAAGCCAAGGTTCCTCTACCTTTCTTAGTAAGTTTACTGCTATACTTGCCGCAGGTTTCTTCATAACCAGCTTAGGGTTAGGTTACTTTGCTAAAGAGAAAGCTCATGTGCTGACTCAAGTAGGTTTGCCAAACCCAGCAGTGTTGGAAGTCCCAAAAGCAAAACCGGCTTCTGATGATGTCCCGGTGCTTCAAGAGCAAAAGTCGGCTACTCCAGCGACTGACGTACCTCCAGCTCAAGAGCAGAAGTAAGAAGGGTTGTAAGCGCTGTATTGCCGAGGTGGTGGAATTGGTAGACACGCAACCTTGAGGTGGTTGTGCCCATAGGGTGTAGGGGTTCGAGTCCCCTTCTCGGTACCAATTATCAGGAGAGCCCGCTGTTGCGGGCTTTCTTGTAGGTGGAAGGTTACATTGACCCTGTAAGGGATCGGTCGTATACTTCCGCCCCAGCTTTGTCGCGGGGTGGAGCAGTCTGGTAGCTCGTCGGGCTCATAACCCGAAGGTCGTCGGTTCAAATCCGGCCCCCGCAACCAGTTTTAGCGGAGCCCCTTTTAAGGGGCTTTTTGTTAGCTGGACACTTTCAACGCCGCTGTTCGACGGCGTTTCAAGGATGGGCGTTTCGCCCATTTTTTTATTTTGCACAGCATGCACATACATGCACGAGGGGGTTCAGGTGTCGAGCAAGCTAGAAGAGTTGCAGGCCTTGTTGGCCCCGGTGGTCGTGGCCCTAGGCTATGAATGCTGGGGTATTGAGTTTTCGGCTCAAGGTCGCCACTCAATGTTGCGCGTTTATATCGATAAAGAGGGCGGTGTGCTGGTGGACGATTGTGCCATTGTCAGCCGTCAGATCAGCGGTGTGCTGGATGTTGAAGATCCAATCTCCGTTGAATACACCCTTGAAGTTTCCTCGCCAGGCATGGAACGCCCACTGTTCACTATCGAGCAGTTTGCTAAATATGCCGGTGAACAAGTGAAGATCAAGCTGCGCTCCCCCTTTGAAGGGCGACGCAACTTTCAGGGCCTTCTGCGCGGTGTAGAAGAGCAGGATGTCGTGGTGCAGGTAGAAGACCACGAGTTCCTGTTGCCGATCGATATGATCGACAAGGCCAACATTATTCCCAGTTTTGACTGAGACGCGGATCCCGCGGATCCAATGGCTTGCGAAAGGCGAGGCGTACGATGAGCAAAGAAGTACTGCTGGTTGTTGAGTCGGTATCCAATGAAAAGGGTGTACCGGCAAGCGTGATTTTTGAAGCGTTGGAGCTGGCCCTGGCCACTGCTACCAAGAAACGTTTTGAAGACGAAGTAGATCTGCGTGTGGAAATCAACCGCCACACCGGTGCCTATGAGACTTTCCGTCGCTGGACGGTGGTCGAAGAGGACGATCTTGATGATCCGGCCATCGAAACCTGGCCAAGCAAGGTTGCGCAAACGCATCCGGGCGCTCAGGTTGGCGATGTTGTCGAAGAAAAGATCGAGTCGATCGAATTCGGCCGTATTGCTGCACAGACCGCCAAGCAGGTCATTGTGCAGAAGGTTCGCGAAGCCGAGCGCGCTCAAGTCGTTGACGCCTATCGCGAACGCCTGGGTGAAATCATCTCTGGCACCGTGAAAAAAGTTACCCGCGACAACGTGATCGTCGACCTGGGCAACAACGCCGAAGCGTTGCTGGCCCGCGAAGACATCATCTCTCGCGAAACCTTCCGTGTCGGCGTGCGTCTGCGTGCGCTGCTCAAGGAAATCCGCACCGAGAACCGCGGCCCGCAGTTGATCCTGTCGCGTACCGCGCCGGAAATGCTGATCGAGCTGTTCCGTATCGAAGTGCCGGAAATCGCCGAAGGCCTGATCGAAGTGATGGCTGCGTCCCGTGACCCGGGTTCGCGTGCCAAGATCGCGGTCCGCTCCAAGGACAAACGCATCGACCCGCAAGGCGCTTGCATCGGTATGCGCGGTTCGCGCGTCCAGGCAGTGTCGGGAGAATTGGGCGGTGAGCGTGTGGACATCGTCCTGTGGGACGATAACCCGGCGCAGTTCGTGATCAACGCCATGTCGCCAGCTGAAGTGGCGGCAATTATCGTTGACGAAGATGCCCATGCAATGGACATCGCCGTTGGCGCAGACAATCTGGCTCAGGCCATTGGTCGTGGTGGTCAGAACGTGCGTCTGGCCAGCCAACTGACCGGCTGGACCCTGAACGTGATGACCGAATCGGACATCCAGGCTAAGCAGCAAGCTGAAACCGGTGACATCCTGCGCAACTTCATCGAAGAGTTGGAAGTCGATGAAGAACTGGCACAGGTGCTGGTAGATGAAGGCTTCACCAGCCTGGAAGAGATTGCCTACGTACCGTTGGAAGAAATGCTCAACATCGACGGCTTTGACGAGGATATCGTCAACGAGCTCCGCGCTCGGGCCAAGGATCGTTTGTTGACTAAAGCCATCGCTACTGAGGAAAAGCTGGCAGACGCCCATCCGGCCGAAGACCTGCTCTCGCTTGAGGGTATGGACAAGGATTTGGCGATGGAACTGGCGGTGCGCGGCGTAATTACCCGCGAAGACCTGGCCGAGCAGTCTATTGACGATCTGCTCGACATCGACGGCATTGACGAAGATCGTGCCGGCAAGTTGATCATGGCCGCCCGAGCCCATTGGTTCGAGTAATTAGGCGCGGCCTGAGGAGAGAAGTGCATGACGCAAGTCACGGTGAAACAACTGGCCGATGAGGTCAAAACACCGGTAGAGCGCCTGTTGCAGCAGATGCGTGAGGCAGGTCTGCCGCACACCGCCGCCGATGAAGGTGTGAGCGATAGTGAGAAGCAGTCTTTGCTGACTCACTTGAAGAGCAGCCACAAGGCGAAAGTGGAAGAACCGCGCAAGATTACATTGCAGCGCAAAACCACCAGCACCCTGCGGGTTGCAGGTAGCAAGAGCATCAGCGTTGAAGTACGCAAGAAGAAAGTCTTCGTACAGCGCAGCCCGGAAGAAATCGAAGCCGAGCGCAAACGCGAGCTGGAAGAACGTCGCGCAGTAGAAAATGCTGCACGTCAGAAGGCTGAAGAAGAAGCCAAGCGTCGCGCCGAAGAAGAAGCGCGTCGCCAGCCTGCTGCTGCGCAACCTGCTGCCACTGACGCGGTCGCCGCCCCTGTTGAAGCTGTGCGTGAGGCTGCCCCGGCTGCCGCCGCACCTGCTCCTGCAGCAGACGCCCGCAAGCGCGACGAGCCTCGTCGTCCGGACAAACCACGTGCTGACGACAACAATCGTCGCGGTGGTGGTGGCGATGGCGAGCGTAAAAACGCTCCGCACCGCGCCTCGGTCAAAGAGAAAGCGCCTGCGCCACGCGTTGCCCCACGTACCACCGACGAAGAAAGCGATGGCTTCCGTCGTGGTGGTCGCGGCAAGGCCAAGCTGAAGAAGCGCAACGCCCACGGTTTCCAGAGCCCAACCGGCCCTGTCGTGCGTGAAGTGAAGATCGGCGAGACCATCACTGTGGGCGATCTGGCCCAGCAGATGTCGGTCAAGGCTGCTGAAATCATCAAGTTCATGTTCAAGCTGGGCACTCCGGCCACCATCAACCAGGTACTGGACCAGGAAACTGCCCAGTTGGTTGCTGAAGAGCTGGGCCACAAAGTGACCCTGGTCAGCGACACCGCCCTGGAAGATTCCCTGGCCGAGTCCCTGAAGTTTGAAGGTGAAGCGGTTTCCCGTGCGCCGGTCGTGACCGTAATGGGCCACGTTGACCACGGTAAGACTTCCCTGCTCGACTACATCCGTCGTGCCAAGGTTGCCGCAGGCGAAGCCGGTGGTATTACCCAGCACATCGGTGCATACCACGTTGAAACCGAACGCGGCATGGTCACCTTCCTCGACACCCCAGGTCACGCCGCGTTTACCGCAATGCGTGCCCGTGGTGCCAAGGCGACCGACATCGTCATCCTAGTGGTTGCAGCGGATGACGGCGTAATGCCGCAGACCATTGAAGCCGTCCAGCACGCCAAGGCTGCCGGTGTTCCTCTGGTCGTTGCCGTGAACAAAATCGACAAGCCGGGCGCCGATCTCGATCGCATCCGTAGCGAACTGTCGGTTCACGGCGTGACGTCCGAGGAATGGGGTGGCGAGACGCCATTCGTATCGGTCTCGGCGAAAATGGGTACCGGCGTTGACGAACTGCTCGAAGCGGTCCTGTTGCAAGCCGAAGTCCTGGAACTGACCGCTACTCCATCGGCTCCTGGCCGTGGCGTCGTGGTTGAGTCCCGTCTCGACAAGGGCCGTGGCCCGGTTGCCACCGTGCTGGTCCAAGACGGTACCCTGCGCCAAGGCGACATGGTACTGGTCGGTTCGAACTACGGCCGTGTACGTGCCATGCTCGACGAGAATGGCAAGCCAATCAAGGAAGCAGGTCCTGCTATCCCGGTCGAGATTCTCGGCCTGGACGGTACGCCGGACGCTGGCGACGAGATGAGCGTAGTGGCTGATGAGAAGAAAGCCCGTGAAGTGGCTCTGTTCCGTCAAGGCAAGTTCCGCGAGGTCAAGCTGGCCCGTGCTCACGCCGGCAAGCTGGAAAACATCTTCGAGAACATGGGCCAGGAAGAGAAGAAGACGCTTAACATCGTCCTCAAATCCGACGTCCGCGGTTCCCTCGAAGCGTTGAACGGCGCCTTGAACGGCCTGGGTAACGACGAAGTGCAAGTGCGCGTTGTCGGTGGCGGTGTCGGTGGTATCACCGAATCCGACGCCAACCTGGCACTGGCTTCCAACGCTGTACTGTTCGGCTTCAACGTGCGTGCCGATGCTGGCGCTCGCAAGATCGTCGAGCAGGAAGGCCTGGACATGCGTTACTACAACGTCATCTACGACATCATCGAAGACGTCAAGAAGGCCCTTACCGGCATGCTTGGCAGTGACGTCCGGGAGAACATCCTGGGTATCGCCGAGGTACGTGACGTGTTCCGCTCGCCGAAATTCGGCGCGATCGCCGGCTGTATGGTGGTTGAAGGCACTGTGTACCGTAACCGTCCAATCCGTGTACTGCGTGAAGACATCGTTATCTTCGAAGGCGAGCTGGAATCCCTGCGCCGCTTCAAGGATGACGCTGCCGAAGTACGTGCCGGCATGGAATGCGGTATCGGCGTCAAGAGCTACAACGACGTCAAGGTTGGCGACAAGATCGAAGTCTTCGAGAAGGTTCAGGTTGCTCGCAGCCTCTAACTCGCGCACTTCAGGAGCCGCGCAGCGTGTGGGCATGCAGATGCCCCGCGTAGCGTCAGGACTCTAAACGCAACGCCCGGTCTGGCTTTTGTCAGGCCGGGCGTTTGCCGCTTTCAGACCCCACGGGTTTCACCGTGTGGCAGTAACAGGTAACAAGACATGGCAAAAGAATACAGCCGTACCCAGCGTATTGGCGATCAGATGCAGCGTGAGCTGGCCCAACTGATCCGCCGCGAAGTCAAAGACCCACGCGTTGGCCTGGTCACCATTACCGCTGTTGAAGTGAGCCGTGACGTGGGTCACGCCAAGATCTTCATCACCGTAATGGGTCAGGACAACAGCGAAGAAATTGCGCAAAGCATCAAGGTGCTCAACTCTGCTGCAGGTTTCCTGCGTATGCAGTTGGCCCGTGAAATGAAGCTGCGCAGCGTTCCACAGTTGCACTTCCACTACGACGAAAGCGTCGTGCGTGGCGCGCACCTGTCGGCCCTGATCGAGCGCGCCGTGGCTGAAGACAGCCAGCATCCGTCCACACCTGAAGACGCCAAGGAGTAAGCGGTGGCTCAGGTCAAACGTATTCGTCGCAACGTCAGTGGCATCATTCTGCTCGACAAACCCATTGGCTTTACCTCCAATGCCGCGTTGCAGAAGGTTCGCTGGCTGCTCAACGCCGAGAAGGCCGGGCATACCGGCAGCCTTGATCCATTGGCCACCGGTGTATTGCCGTTGTGCTTTGGCGAGGCCACCAAGTTTTCGCAATACCTGCTTGATTCCGACAAGGGTTACGAAACCCTGATGCAACTGGGCAAGACCACCACCACGGCGGATGCCGAAGGTGATGTTTTGCGGGTTCGCGACGTGACCGTTGGTCGTGCGGATATCGAAGCTGCCTTACCCGCTTTTCGTGGGCAAATCAGTCAGATACCGCCGATGTACTCGGCACTCAAGCGCGATGGCCAGCCACTTTACAAGCTGGCACGTGCGGGCGAAGTAGTGGAGCGCGAACCGCGTTCTGTTACTATTGCGCGCTTGGAATTGCTCGCTTGTGAAGGCGACACTGCCCGTTTGGCCGTGGACTGCAGCAAAGGCACCTATATCCGTACCCTGGTGGAAGATATTGGTGAAAAGCTCGGTTGCGGCGCGTACGTTGCAGAACTGCGACGCACCCAGGCCGGGCCTTTCAGCCTGGCCCAGACGGTCACGCTGGAAGAGTTGGAAGCGGTACACGCCGAGGGCGGCAATGAAGCGGTTGATCGCTTCCTCATGCCATCGGACAGCGGTTTGCTCGATTGGCCGCTGCTGCACTTCTCGGAGCACAGCGCGTTCTACTGGCTCAACGGCCAGCCGGTACGCGCCCCGGATGCCCCGAAGTTCGGCATGGTGCGAGTACAGGATCATAACGGTCGCTTTATCGGTATCGGTGAAGTGAGCGAAGACGGGCGCATCGCGCCGCGTCGGCTGATTCGGTCAGAATGACCGAACGAGTGTGGCTGTTAACAGGCATGGTCAACACTCATTTTTAGATACAGGGATTTGTCCCTGGCCTGTTGAAACTGCCCTTTGGGTGGTTTCCTGAAAAAAGGATTGCCTCATGGCTCTCGACGTTCAAGAAAAAGCACAAATCGTAGCTGACTATCAGCAAGCTGTTGGTGACACTGGTTCGCCAGAAGTGCAAGTTGCACTGCTGACCCACAACATCAACAAACTGCAAGGTCACTTCAAGGCCAACGGTAAAGACCACCACTCCCGTCGTGGTCTGATCCGCATGGTAAACCAGCGCCGTAAGCTGCTGGACTACCTGAAAGGCAAGGATCTGGGTCGTTATCAGACTCTGATCGGTCGCCTGGGTCTGCGTCGCTAATAAGCGATTGCGCTAGAGGTTGGTTGTCTGCCGCGTGTCATCGGGATTCCCGTTGGCCCGTGGTAGGCTCCCAGCCTCAAGTTTTATCTGGATACACGTTTTACCCTGGACGAGCGTCGGGCCGATTCCCGGCATTGCCCAAGAATTTCGCAAGAAGACAAGTTCCCCCAAGAGCCACAAAGAAGGTAGGACACCGTGAACCCGGTTATCAAAAAATTCCAGTTCGGTCAGTCGACCGTTACCCTCGAGACAGGCCGTATCGCCCGTCAAGCCTCCGGCGCAGTGCTGGTTACCGTTGACGACGACGTGACCGTACTGGTGACCGTTGTTGGCGCCAAGACCGCTGACCCGAGCAAGGGCTTCTTCCCTCTGTCCGTTCACTACCAGGAAAAGACTTACGCTGCCGGTAAGATCCCTGGCGGTTTCTTCAAGCGCGAAGGCCGTCCTTCCGAGAAAGAAACCCTGACTTCCCGACTGATCGACCGTCCGATCCGTCCGCTGTTCCCAGAAGGCTTCATGAACGAAGTGCAGGTTGTCTGCACCGTCGTGTCCACCAGCAAGAAGACCGATCCGGACATCGCTGCGATGATCGGTACCTCGGCTGCCCTGGCCATCTCCGGTATTCCTTTCGATGGCCCGATCGGCGCTGCCCGCGTTGCGTTCCACGAAAGCACCGGCTACCTGCTGAACCCGACTTACGAGCAACAGAAAGCCTCGAGCCTGGACATGGTCGTTGCCGGTACGTCCGAAGCCGTATTGATGGTTGAATCGGAAGCCAAAGAGCTGACCGAAGACCAGATGCTGGGTGCCGTACTGTTTGCTCACGACGAGTTCCAGGTTGTGATCAACGCGGTTAAAGAACTGGCTGCCGAAGCTGCCAAGCCGACCTGGACCTGGGCTGCTGCCCCGGAAGCCACCGAACTGCTGGGCGCTATCCGCTCCGAGTTCGGCGCTGCCATCTCCGACGCCTACACCATCACCGTCAAGGCCGACCGCTACGCTCGCCTGGGTGAGCTGAAGGACCAGGTCGTCGCCAAGCTGTCCGGCGAAGAAGGCCAGCCTTCCTCCAGCGAAGTCAAAGCTGCTTTCGGTGAGATCGAATACCGCACCGTTCGCGAAAACATCGTTAACGGCAAGCCACGTATCGACGGTCGCGACACCCGCACCGTGCGTCCGCTGAACATCGAAGTCGGCGTACTGCCGAAGACTCACGGTTCGGCGCTGTTCACCCGTGGCGAAACCCAGGCCCTGGTCGTTGCGACCCTGGGTACTGCCCGCGACGCACAACTGCTGGACACCCTGGAAGGCGAGAAAAAAGACCCCTTCATGCTGCACTACAACTTCCCTCCGTTCTCGGTGGGCGAGTGTGGTCGTATGGGCGGCGCGGGTCGTCGTGAAATCGGTCACGGCCGTCTGGCTCGTCGTTCGGTTCAGGCCATGCTGCCTGCCGCTGACGTGTTCCCGTACACCATCCGTGTTGTATCGGAAATCACCGAGTCCAACGGTTCCAGCTCCATGGCTTCGGTCTGCGGTGCTTCACTGGCGCTGATGGACGCCGGTGTGCCAATGAAGGCACCGGTTGCCGGTATCGCCATGGGCCTGGTTAAAGAAGGCGAGAAGTTCGCCATCCTGACCGACATCCTGGGTGACGAAGACCACCTGGGCGACATGGACTTCAAAGTAGCCGGTACCGCCAAAGGTGTGACCGCGCTGCAGATGGACATCAAGATCAAGGGCATCACCGAAGAGATCATGGAAATCGCCCTGGGCCAAGCCCTGGAAGCGCGCCTGAACATCCTCGGCCAGATGAACCAGATCATTGGTCAGTCCCGCACTGAACTGTCGGAAAATGCTCCGACCATGATCGCGATGAAAATCGACACCGACAAAATCCGTGATGTCATCGGTAAAGGCGGCGCGACCATCCGTGCGATCTGTGAAGAAACCAAGGCTTCGATCGACATCGAAGACGACGGTTCGATCAAGATCTTCGGCGAAACCAAGGAAGCGGCTGAAGCAGCACGCCAGCGCGTACTGGGTATCACTGCTGAGGCCGAGATCGGCAAGATCTACGTCGGCAAGGTTGAGCGCATCGTCGACTTCGGCGCGTTCGTCAACATCCTCCCGGGCAAAGACGGTCTGGTTCACATCTCCATGCTGAGCGATGCTCGCGTTGAGAAAGTGACCGACATTCTGAAAGAAGGCCAGGAAGTGGAAGTGCTGGTACTGGACGTGGACAACCGCGGCCGTATCAAGCTGTCCATCAAGGACGTAGCAGCAGCCAAGGCTTCGGGCGTTTAATCACCCGCAGGCTTCACGCTGAAAAAAGGACTCCTCGGAGTCCTTTTTTTATGGGCGCGAGAAAATGAAGCAGAATCAGCTGTTTAGCGCCGCCCAAAAGCCGCAACTTGCATGCAGGCACGATGAGCTTCATGCAAGTTGCACGATTTCGAAAATTTATGCTTTTCATAAGTCATTGTTTAATAAGGGATTTAATCTGTTCAGCGAGTTGGCACACTGTCTGCAATATCCCTGGTAGCGCTGCAGCATGAAGGTTTACGCCTGCAGACTTTTAATAAAACAGGAGTTACTCGTATGAAGAAGTTCGCTCTCGCTACTGCTACCGCTCTGACCCTGGCCATGGGTGCTAACGTAGCCTTTGCTCAGACTTCCCAAGCCCCTATGACTTTGGCGGCCGGTGAAGCGACCAAGGCTAAGGAAAGCGTTTCGGATACTTGGATCACCACTAAAGTCAAAGCTGACCTGCTGACCGAAAAAGGCATTCCAGGTTCGGACATCAAGGTTGAGACCAACAAAGGTGTGGTTTCCCTGTCCTCCGACGTAGCAGTCTCGGATTCGCAGAAAGCTACTGCTGTAGCCATCACCAAGAAAATCAAAGGTGTGACTGCGGTTTCTGCTGACGGCCTGCTGGCTGGCGGTGCTACCAAAGCTGACGGCATCGACAAAACCAAAGGCGCTGCCCACGACGCTAAAGAGACCACCAGCGATACCTGGATCACTACCAAAGTGAAGGCTGACCTGGTCACTGAAAAAGGCATTCCTGGCACCGACATCAAGGTTGAAACCAACAAAGGTGTTGTATCCCTGTCGTCGCCTACCGCTGTGACCGCTTCGCAGAAAGAAACGGCTGTAGCGATTACCAAGAAGATCAAAGGCGTTAAAGCTGTCTCGGCCGATGGCCTGAAAGCAGAGTAACGTTGACGTTTCGTCTGGACTGAATAGCGGCGGCTTAGGGTGAGTTAGATATCCACCTGACGCACCTCTGGAGTTCATGCGACCGACCACACGGATGTGGTCATTACAGGCCCCGGCACTTGTGTCGGGGCCTGTTCTATTTCAGGCTGAAACAGAATGATCAGGTCAAAAAATGTGGGAGCTGGCTTGCCTGCGATGCTGGCACCTCGGTCATTCAGTTGCACCGAGGTGATGCTATCGCAGGCAAGCCAGCTCCCACATTAGGATGGGTGGTGCTTAGAAGTTACTCAGCATCCAGATGCATTGGAGTGATCACCCGGCCATCTTTCTCGGCCTGCCCCAGCTGCGCATCGATGAAGTACACGCGGTCATCTTCCAACTGGCCCTTGTCTACCAGGTAATCCTTGATAGTGCTGGCTCGGTCCTGCCCCAACTGGCGCAGTAGCACGTCACTGCCACTCCAGAACTTGATCACACCGTCCTTGAGCTTCGCCGAGCGCTCATCGCTGCCCAGGTCTTTCCATTCGGCCGGGGGTTGCTGTTTGAGGCGGGTGCGGTAGATGCCTTCCAGCAATGGCGCCTTTTCCTTCTCTGGCACTTCAAGCAGGGAGGCTTGGGCCGGGACCTTGTCGCCACGGCGCTGGAGGATCTTGTAGTAGTTATATTGGTATTCACGCTCCAGTCGCTGTGCGGCCAGGAACGGCCCGTCGCTGCTGGCAGCGGCGGTGCCTTCAATTTCCAGGCGCAGGGCAGGGCGTTCTTTCAGCGCCTTGGCCAGGGTGTTCAGAGCGCCTTCGGCGTCTTTGTTCAGCTCACTGGAGCCTGCGGCGAACGACACATTGCCCAGGTCTTCAGAGCCACCACCGGTGACCAGCCCGCCAATGAACTTGAAGGGCGCGGTTGCCGCGCGTACCACGAGGTTGCGCAGGGTCTGCCACACAATCGGCATCACGCTGAATTGCGGGTTGTTCAGGTCGCCGCTTACTGGCAGTTCGATGGAGATCTTGCCGTCGGAGTCCTTGAGCAGGGCGACAGCCAGGCGAATCGGTAAGTCCACGGCATCGGAGCTGTCGACTTTTTCACCCAACTGCAGTTGCTCGACCACCACTTTGTTTTCAGCCTTCAACTGGCCTTTGGTGATCACGTAGTGCAGATCGAGATTCAGGCGACCCTTGCGGATGCGGAAGCCTGCGAATTTACCCGAGTAAGGTGTCAGGTTGGTCAGCTCGACACGCTTGAAGCTGGTGGCGATGTCCAGCGCGGCCATCGGATCAAACGGGTTCACGCTGCCTTTGATCGTCACTGGTGCGTATCGGTCCACCTTGCCCTTGATGTCGACGCTGGCCGGTTTGGCCTGGCGACTGTCGATGGTGCCAATCTGGCCGTTGAGCTGTTGAATCGCGGTGGCAAAGTTGGGCGTGAGGCTAAAGTCAGCAAAGTTGGCCGAACCGTCGTTGATCGCGATCTGCCCGATATGAATGCCCAGGGGTTTGTCGTTACTGGCGGCAGGTTTGGCGGCCGACTTGCTGCCACTGTCGGCCGGCTGCGGAATCAGCAGGTCGTCGATGTTGGTGGTGCGATCTTCGTTGATCATGAAGCGCGCATACGGCTGCAACAGGTTGACCTTGTCGATCGACAGGCTTTGGCCGTGCTGGTAGTTCACGCCCTCTAGCACCAGGCGCTGCCACTTGAGGAAGTCGCGGGTCTTCAGGGTGTCCAGGGTATGCAACTGGTCAACCTGGGCGCGGCCGGTGACCTGGAGGGCCAGTGGCTCGGTGCTTTTGAGGTTTACGTCCAGGTTGCTGCCGAGCATGCCGCTGCGCAATTCCAGGCGAATAAACGGGCTGATATAGGCCTGGGCGACCCGCAGGTCGATGTCCTGGGTGTTCACTTTCAGCTTGGCACTGACCGGGTTGAGGTTAACCTCGCCGGTTGCCTGGATCTTGCCTTGCTTACCCAGGCCGGTGTCGACCTTCAAGGCGAAGGGGCTCTGGTTGAGGCTGTCGAAGTTCTGTACGTCGACATTCAACGGGCCCAGTTCCAGCGCGACCGCAGGTTTAGCCTGGCGGTCGGCCAGGTGCACCTGATAGTTACGCAGTTGCACATCCTTGAGCAGCACTTGCCACGGTTTGCTCGGGGCCGCCGGTTGCGCCGACGGCGCGTCGGCAGCGGTTGGTTCCGGTGCCTTGGCCGGTTTGCTCGGTTGGCTGGCGAACAGCTTCTGCCAGTCCAATTGACCATCGGCCTCACGGGCGGCCCAGGTTTCCAGCTTGTTGCTGCGGATCTTGCCGATAATGACCTGCTGCTTGGCCAGGTCTACCGTGGTTTCGCTGACGTCCAGGCGTTCCAGGCGTGCCAGTGGCCGGCCATCGGGGGCCTTTATAGCAAAGGGGGCGATGCTGGCGGCGGTGTTGGTCAGGTTCAGCTCGGTTTCTTTGGCCAGGCTGAATTTGTAGTCAGTGCTGAAGTTGAGCACCCCGTCTTCCAGCACCAGTGGCAGGGCGTCACGTACATACGGCCACCAGGCTTTCATCTTGCCGTCGGTCACCTTCAAGGTGCCTTCGGAGGTGATCGGTACCAGACTGAAGTTGCCTTTCCAGTCGATTTGCCCACCTTCGGGGCCGGCGGCGACCAGGGTCATGTCGGCATTGTCGTCGGGCAAAGTGCTAAGGTTTTTCAGCTCGAAGTCGAGTTCGTCGTAGAGGAATTCGATGGGCTCGCTGGGGCGCAGGTCCTGGAAATGCAGGTTACCACCGGCCAGCTTGATGCTGTCGATACGCAGTGGGAACGGCTTGGCATCAGGATCGGCCGGGGTTGGCTCGCTCGGCGGCAGTTTGAACAACTGCGCCAGGTTCAGTTGGCCGGACTTGTCGAACAGCAGTTCGGTCTTGGGCTTGTCCAGTTGCACATCAGCCAGGTGCAGGGCGCGGGTCCAGAGGCTGTCGATCTGCAGGTTGGCGTAGAGGCGTTCGAAACCTACTTGCTCTTTGCCTGGCTCACCGATCTTCAGGCCCCACAGCGTCAGTTCCAGGCTGAAGGGGTTGAGCTCGATGCGCTCGATTCGCGACGGCACCGTGGCGTAATTGGCCAACTGTTGGTTGGCAATGCGAAGGGCGATGCCGGGTAATATCAGAAAGCCCAGCAAGCTGTACAAAGCAAGGGCGGTCAACAAGGCGCCTACGGCGCGGATCAATCCTTTGGGCATGGGTGAACGCCATCTATGTCGAACGAGAGTGCCTTGGAGTATGGCACGGGAATTCGGTTCCGAAGAACCGTGGGCGCTGGGAAACTTCCTACAAATGCAGGATCAGGGTCTTCAACGGGGGCTGTTGATCCCTGGAAGGAAAGTCGGCCCCAGGTGTCATCACGTGCCACTCGCGTACCGGGCGCCCGGCTTTTTCCGCGCAGCGCAGCACCTGCTCACGCCAGTCCTCCATGCTGACTTTTGCCAGGTTGTTGCAGCAAATCAGTACGCCATTATCGGCGGTGGCCAGCAGTGCGGGTTTGAGCAGGCTTTGATAGTCGCGCAACAAATCGACGGTGCCGAAAGCGCTCTTGGCCCAGGCGGGAGGATCGAGCAGTACCAGGTCGTACTGGCGCTGTTCCAGGCGCGGATAGCTCGGCAGCTTCTGCCCGCGACGCTGGGTGATCGGCAGGCCCGCCAGTTGGCGAATCGCCGGGAAGTAATCGGACTGTACAAACTCCATGCTAGGCAACTGCGGGTTGAGCTGGCCGTTTTCACGCCCCACCGCCAGGTTGCCCTCGGCAAAATCCAGGTTGCACACTTCCCGTGCGCCCCCCGCCGCTGCGCTCAAACCTACCCCACAGGTGTAGGCGAACAGGTTCAGCACGCTTTTGCCGGCGCTGTGGTCCTTGACCCAGCCCCGGGTGTTGCGCAGGTCGAGGAACAGCAGTGGGTCTTGCCCGGCGTGGCGCCCACGCACACGGTAATTGAGGCCCCACTCGTGGCCGACCAGGTCTTCCAATGCGCCAGGCTCGGCGCGGTACACCGTGTCTTCGCGGTCGATGCGCGAGTTGCCGCGGGCACGGTCGTTGTACACCAGCAACAATTCCAGGCCCATGTATTGGTTGATCAGTTGGTGCAAGTCCAGCAAGTCTGCGGTTTCCAGGGACTGGTGGAAGCTTTGTACCAGCAATTGCGGGCCGTAGCGGTCGATGGTCAAGCCGCCGGCGCCTTCCTGGCTGCCGTGGAACAGCCGATAGCAGTCCGTACCCTGGGCGTGCAGCGTGTTGATCAGGTCTTGGCGGTGATCGAGGGCGGCGCGCAGCGCCTGATTCAAGGGAGTCATGGAGCGCGCCTTGCTGGTAGATGAATAAGAAAAAGGGGGCGCGAAGTTTAACAGCTAACCCCGGCCTGCACAGGCCGGGGATTATCCTGGCCCTACCGGTTGAGGCGTTTGTCGATCAAACCGTCCACCACGCTGGGGTCGGCCAGGGTCGAGGTGTCGCCCAGGCTGTCCAGTTCGTTACAGGCGATCTTGCGCAAGATGCGTCGCATGATCTTGCCGGAGCGGGTTTTCGGCAGGGCAGGGGCCCATTGGATCAACTCCGGTTTGGCGAAGCTGCCAATCTCCTTGCTGACCAACTCCAGCAGGTGCTTTTTCAACGCGTCGCTGGGTTCGACGCCATTCATGGGGGTGACAAAGGCGTAGATGCCCTGGCCTTTGACGTCGTGGGGGTAGCCCACCACCGCGGCTTCGGCGACCTGATCATGCAGCACCAGCGCATTTTCCACCTCGGCGGTGCCGATGCGATGGCCGGACACGTTGATCACATCGTCGATCCGCCCGGTGATCCAGTAGTCGCCGTCTTCATCGCGCCGTGCGCCATCCCCGGTGAAGTAGTAGCCGGGGTAGGGCTTGAAGTAGGTGTCGATCATGCGCTGCGGGTCGCCGTAGACGCTGCGAATCTGCCCCGGCCAGCTTGATTTGATGGCGAGTACACCGCTGCCGGCGCCGCTGATTTCCTTGCCTTGTTCATCAAGCAACACCGGTTGTACGCCGAACATGGGCTGTGTCGCGCAGCCCGGTTTGATGCGCTGGGCGCTGACCAGCGGGCTGAGCATGATGCCGCCGGTTTCGGTCTGCCACCAGGTATCAACAATCGGGCAGCGCTGTTCGCCGACGGCGTTGAAATACCAGTCCCAGGCTTCCGGGTTGATCGGCTCACCTACGCTGCCCAGCAGGCGCAGGCTGGCGCGCGATGTACTCTGCAGCGGGCCGTGGCCTTCGCGCATCAGGGCGCGCAGGGCGGTGGGCGCTGTGTAGAAGATATTCACCTGGTGTTTATCGATGACCTGCCAGAAGCGCGAACTGTCCGGATAACTCGGCACGCCTTCGAACATCAGCGAGGTGGCGCCATTGGCCAGCGGGCCATAAACGATATAGCTGTGGCCGGTGACCCAGCCCACGTCGGCGGTGCACCAGAACACTTCGCCTTCTTGGTAATCGAGCACGTACTTGAAGGTCATCGCCGCTTGCAGCAGGTAGCCAGCGGTGGTGTGCAACACGCCTTTGGGTTTGCCGGTGCTGCCGGAGGTATACAGGATAAACAGCGGGTCTTCGGCGTCCATCGGCTCGGGTGGGCAGTTGTCGCTGGCGGCGTCCAGGGCGGCTTGGTATTTGAGGTCGCGGCCCTCGTGCCAATTCACGCCCGCCCCGGTGCGCTCCACCACCAGTACCGTGCTGACATTCGGGCAACTGGCCAGGGCCTTGTCGACGTTCTGTTTCAGCGCCACGGGCTTGCCACCGCGTATGCCTTCGTCGGCGGTGATCACGGTGCGGCAATCGGCGTCGAGGATGCGGTCGCGCAGGGCGTCAGGAGAGAAACCACCAAACACCACCGAGTGCACTGCGCCAATTCGCGTGCAGGCCAGCATGGCGTACGCCGCCTCGGGGATCATCGGCATATAGATGCACACGCGATCACCTTTGTTCACGCCACGGCTTTTCAACACATTGGCCAGGCGGCTGACGTTTTGGTGCAGTTGACGGTAAGTAATCGTGCAGGATGTTGACGGGTCATCGCCTTCCCAGATGAAAGCCGGCTGATCGGCGCGTTGCGCCAGATGGCGGTCGATGCAGTTGTAGCTGACGTTCAACTGGCCACCGGCAAACCATTGGGCGGCACCGGTGTGGATGTCTGACTGCTGGACGCTGTGCCAGGGTTTTATCCAGTCGAGAAAGCCCTTGGCCTGTTCGGCCCAGAAGGTGTCTGGCTGGTCGATGGATTGGCGATAGAGGCGCTGGTAGTCCTCTTGACTGAGCTGCGCAGCCCGGCGGACGGCATCGGCGGTGGGAAAGGTGCTGATATCGAACATGAGCGCTCCTTATTCTTGTTTTTGCGACAAGCCATAAAGATGCACCCTGGGGCGGGAGGGTTCAAGGCCAACGTCCAAACGGACGTTGGCCTTGAATGAACGGCTTCAGCCGCGGTGGCGACCACGGAAGTAGTTGATCAGGCCCTGGGTCGAAGCATCTTCGGCCAAGGTTTCTTCGGCGCCGGTCAGGCGGTTGTACACGCCTTTGCCCAGCTCCTTGCCCAGTTCAACGCCCCATTGGTCGAAGGCATTGATGCCCCACACCACGCTCTGCACGAACACCTTGTGCTCATACATCGCCACCAGCGCACCCAGGCGGCGTGGGCTGATGCGCTCGACCACCAGGGTGTTGCTCGGACGGTTGCCCGGGATCACCTTGTGCGGTGCCAGCTTCTGTACTTCGGCTTCCGGCAAGCCCTTCTCACGCAGCTCGGCTTCGGCCTCGCTGCGGGTCTTACCGAGCATCAGCGCCTGGCTCTGGGACAGGCAGTTGGCGTACAGCCACTGATGGTGGTCGGACACAGGGTTGAAACTGACGATCGGCACGATGAAGTCGGCCGGGATCAATTGAGTCCCTTGGTGCAGCAACTGGTGGTAAGCGTGCTGGCCGTTGCAGCCTACGCCGCCCCAGATCACCGGGCCGGTATCGGTGGACACTGGCGTACCGTCCTGGCGCACGCTCTTGCCATTGGATTCCATGTCCAACTGCTGCAAATGCTTGGTGATGTTACGCAGGTAATGGTCGTACGGCAGGATCGCATGGCTCTGCGCACCCCAGAAGTTGCCGTACCACACCCCCAGCAAGCCCAGCAGCACGGGCATGTTGGCTTCGAACGGCGCGTTCAGGAAGTGCTGGTCCATGGTGTAGGCACCCGACAGCAGTTCCTTGAAGTTGGACATGCCGATAGCCAGGGCAATTGGCAAGCCGATGGCAGACCACAGCGAGTAGCGCCCACCGACCCAGTCCCACATGGGGAAGATGTTTTCTTCGCGGATACCGAAGGCCACGGCTGCGGCATTGTTGCTCGAGACGGCGATGAAGTGGCGATACAGTTCGGCTTCCGAGCCTCCCTGGGCCAGGTACCAGGCGCGGGCGGCCTGGGCGTTTTTCAGGGTTTCCAGGGTGTTGAAGGATTTGGACGAGACGATAAACAGCGTGGTCTCGGCGCGCAGCTTCATGGTCAGTTCGTGGAACTCGCTGCCGTCGATGTTCGCCAGGTAGTGGCAACGCACACCTTTATGGGCGTAGGACAGCAAGGCCTCCGAGACCAATTCCGGGCCGAGGAACGAGCCACCGATGCCGATGTTCACCACGTCGGTGATCGGCTTCTCGGTGTAGCCACGCCACAGGCCGTCGTGGATACGGCCGACCAGGTCAGTGATCTGATTCAGCACCTTGTGCACGTCCGGCATGATGTTCACGCCGTTGACCGACAGCTTATCGCCCACCGGGCGGCGCAGGGCGGTGTGCAGGGCAGGGCGGCCCTCAGATGAGTTGACCGGTTCGCCAGCGTACTGCGCGTCGATCGCCGCCTTGAGATTGACTTCCTTGGCCAGGCCCACCAACAGGTCGCGGGTTTCGCTGGTGATCAGGTTTTTCGAGTAATCGAGGAAAAGTCCGCAGCTGCTCAAGGTGAACTGGGAAAAACGCTGAGGATCGGCATTGAACGCCTCGCGCATGCTGAAATCCTGCATGGCTTGGCGATGTTGAACAAGCGCTTGCCAGGCGGGCAGCGCGGTAACGTCATGAGGGGTGCGGTAGTACGCCATCGCTGCGGGTTTCCTTTTATTACGGGGACTGCCTTTAGGACACTTCAAAGCCCGGAACATCCAGTCTTATCGCAAGGATTGGGTTCCAGACAGCGCTAACCATAGCGCAGGGCAGTTACATTAAACCTAGCGTGTGGATATGTCTTGGCTTTGTCTGCGCTGTGGCCGGTACTTTTTTATACCGGCACAGCCGTCGGGGCAACAGGTTGAGGGTAAAGCGGGGGTCAGGCGAGGTTCAGGTGCAGGTTATCGATGAGGCGTGTTGCCCCCAGATAGGCGGCGACCAGGATCACCACATCACGATCTTCAGCCGTGGCCGGGCGCAGATGTACGCCTTGGCGCACTTCCAGGTAGTCCATGCGCAGCCCTGCGGCTTCAATCTGCTGAATGTGCTCGGCGCGAAGCCTGGCAAAATCATGATCGCCGCCTTGGATGGCCGTGGCGATCTGGCTGAGCGCGCGGTACAGCACTGGTGCGACCGCACGTTGCTCCTCGGTGAGGTAACCGTTGCGTGATGACAGCGCGAGGCCGTCCTCGGCGCGCACGGTAGGCTCGCCGATGATCTGGATCGGCATGTTCAGGTCGCGGACCATGGCGCGGATCACCGCCAACTGCTGGTAGTCCTTCTGGCCGAATACGGCCATGTCCGGCTGGACCATGTTGAACAGCTTGCTGACCACCGTGGCCACGCCTTCGAAGTGCCCTGGGCGGCTGGCGCCGCACAAGCCTTCGGACAGCTGTGGCACGCTGACTCGGGTCTGGCCGTTCATGCCATCGGGGTACATTTCCTCGACCGTCGGCGCAAACAGCAGGTTGCAGCCCGCCTGCAGAAGTTTTTCCTGGTCGGCGGCCAACGTGCGCGGGTATTTGTCCAGGTCTTCGCCCGCGCCGAATTGCAGCGGGTTGACGAAAATGCTCGCCACTACGAAATCCGCTTGCTGCGCGGCCTTGGTCACCAGGGTGGCGTGGCCGCTGTGCAGGTTACCCATGGTGGGCACAAAGCCGATGCGTTTGCCGGCGCTGCGGGCGTGGGTTACGGCAGCCCGCAGTTCGCGGACGGTTTTAACGGTGTTCATGCCGAGAACCCGTGTTCAATACCTGGGAAAGTTACATTCTTGACTTCGCTGACGTAGGCGCTCAGGGCCGCGTGGATGCTGTCCTGGCCGGCCATGAAGTTCTTCACGAACTTCGGTACGTGGCCAGTGATCGACAGGCCGAGCATGTCGTGCAATACCAGCACTTGGCCGTCAGTGGCGGAACCTGCGCCAATCCCGATCACGGGCACTTTGACGGCCTGGGTGATTTCGGCGGCCAGTTCGCTCGGCACGCACTCCAGCAGAATCATCGCAGCACCGGCTTGTTCCAGTGCAATAGCATCGGCGCGCATCTGGCGGGCCTGGGCTTCATTGCGGCCCTGGACCTTGTAACCACCGAGGATATTGACCGACTGCGGTGTCAGGCCCATGTGCGCGCACACTGGCACGCCGCGCTCGGCCAGCAACCGGATCGACTCGGCCAGCCACACGGCACCTTCGACTTTGATCATATGCGCGCCCGCCTGCATCAGCTTGCCGGCGTTCAGGAAGGTTTGCTCAAGGGTGGCGTAACCCATGAACGGCAGGTCCGCGATGATCAAGGCGCCATCATTGCCACGCTTGACGCTGGCGGTGTGGTAGGCGAGCTCATCGGTGGTCACGGGCAGCGTGCTGTCATTCCCTTGAAGAACCATGCCCAGGGAGTCGCCCACCAGCAGCACTTCGACGCCAGCCTGGCAGCTGGCGTGGGCGAAGGTGGCGTCATAGCAGGTCAGCATGGTGATTTTTTCACCTTTGAGCTTGAGGCTCTGCAAGGTGGTCAGGGTAATGTCTGGCATGAAAGGGTCCTCGTTCAGGCGCTTGGAAACAGCGAGTAACGCGCGTGAGTCTTCGTTTATACAGGCGCACTGTCTTGAAAGCAGTGCTTATAAGGCCTGGATTGCGCCCTGTCGCGCCGGGTTGGCGGCAGCGGGACGCCTATAGTCGTGAGGAGGACACGGGAAGTCAATTGGATGTGTTACCGCATTGTTACGATGGCGGTGTTACCGCTGTTACTGACGCGATTCAGCAAGATGGGCACAGGCTTGGGGCGCACTGAATATCCAATGTGGGAGCTGGCTTGCCTGCGATGGCATCACCTCGGTGTGGCTGATACACCGGGTCGCTTGCATCGCAGGCAAGCCAGCTCCCACATTGACCGGGTCATTCTTGAGGGAGGCGTTCCAGGCCGACGAACGGGCAGGCGGTGAGCAGGTCGCTTAAACGCTGGCCGTCAGGCAGCTGCAGGTCGGCTGGCGCCAACTCAGCCAACGGATACAGCACAAACGCGCGCAGATGCATCTGGTAGTGCGGCACCTTGAGGCGCGGCTCATCGATCAGGCGATCACCGAACAGCAGGATATCCAGGTCCAAGGTGCGCGGGCCCCAGCGTTCCAGGCGTTCGCGGCCCTGATCGTTTTCGATGGCTTGCAGCGCATCGAGCAGGTCCAATGGCGCCAGGTGACTGTCCAGCGCCGCAACGGCGTTGGTGTAGGGCGGCTGGCCGGGCAGCAGTGAATCGCTTTGATAGAAGGCGGACACACCGGCGAGCTGAGTGCCAGGCAATTGCGCCAGCGCCTCGATCGCGCTGCGCAATTGTTGCTCCGGGGCAGCCAGGTTGCTGCCCATGCCGATGTAGATACGTTCCACGTTTATTCGCCCGCAGCGCCCGAGGCATCGGCACTGCTGCGTTTACGCTTGGTGCCGCTGCGGCGACGCTTTTTCGGGCCTTCGCCGGCGCTATCACCTTTGCTGCCCAGTTCACGAATCATTTCGCGGCGCTGGCTGTCATTGGCGTCCTGATAATCGGTCCACCATTCGCCCAGGCCATCGGTCTGCTCGCCCGCGCTTTCGCGTAGCAGCAGGAAGTCGTAGCCGGCACGGAAGCGCGGGTTGTCCAGCAACAGATCGGCGCGCTTGCCGCTGCGGCGTGGCAGGCGCTCCTGCATGTCCCAGATTTCGCGGATCGGCATGGTGAAACGTTTGGGGATGGCGATGCGTTGGCACTGTTCGGCGATCAGCTCGTGAGCCGCTTCCTGCATGGCCGGGATCGGCGGCATGCCACGGTCCTGCAGGCGCAGTACGCGTTTGGGCAGGGCCGGCCACAACAAGGCGGCAAACAGGAACGCCGGGGTCACCGGTTTGTTTTGCTTGATGCGCAGGTCGGTGTTGATCAAGGCTTCGCTGATCAAGGTGTGGGTGTACGTCGGGTTGTACTCCAAGGCCTCGGCGCTGGCCGGGAACAGGGGGTCGAACAACTGCAGGTCCACCAGCATTTCAAAGGTGTCGGCGGCGTAGCCCGAAAGGAACAGCTTGAGCACTTCCTCAAACAGGCGTGCCGAGGGGATTTCCCGCAGCATCGGCGCCAGTTCGCGAATCGGTGCGGCGGTGTGTTTTTCGATGCCAAAGTTGAGCTTGGCGGCGAATCGCACGGCACGCAGCATGCGCACCGGGTCTTCCTGGTAGCGCTGCGTCGGGTCGCCGATCAGCCGGATCAGGTTGTTGCGAATGTCGTGTACGCCGTTGGCGTAATCGAGGATGCGCTCGCTGACCGGGTCGTAATACAAGGCGTTGATGGTGAAGTCGCGACGTTGCGCGTCCTCTTCCAGAGTGCCATAGACGTTATCGCGCAGGATGCGCCCGCTCTCGTTGCGGGAAGACTGGTTGGTGTCCTCCTCTTCATCGTTTTGCGGGTGACCGGCGCGGAACGTTGCGACCTCGATGATTTCGCGACCAAAGTGGATATGCACCAGCTTGAAGCGCCGGCCGATGATTCGTGCATTACGAAACTCGGCGCGCACTTGTTCAGGCGTGGCACTGGTGGCGACGTCGAAATCCTTGGGCGTGATGTTGAGCAACATGTCGCGTACGCAGCCACCCACCAGGTAGGCCTGGTAGCCGGCGTTCTGCAAACGTTCGACGATGTTCACTGCATAACGGCTGAATTGAGCGCGCTGCAGCGAATGCTGGCTGCTATTGAGCACTTCAGGCGTGCTGCGTTTGTGTTGCGTTCGACGCAAGGGAGAACGGAATGACTGGAACAACTTCTTCAGCATGGGATGCACTGTTTGAAGGAATGTTCGGCCATAACGAAGAATGACCGCATGATGGGCGGGGATTCTAGCATTTAGTCAGGGGATGGTGTAGGAACAAGCTAAAGGCATTGCGCCATAAGCGTTTGCAGGTCAAATCCCGGAAACTACAAGGGGAGCCGAAGCTCCCCCAGAAGTAGTTGCGTGCTCTATTTTTATTATTGATGTCGGGCTTCTTGTTTTTGTTGATCGCCCTCGCCACGAAGTTTCACCTTCATGACACTCCCAATCGGGAGTCAAGAGCAAACGGATTGCTTTGGTCGCTGTGTTGCTGATCTACGATCCAACCAGTTCAGGCTCTGCCTTAGGGCAGTTTTTGTTGTTCTCGGCCTGGTTGCGGGGCAAGCCCCAAATGCAACGCCTCTCCAAAAGAATCAGTTAGCTGCGCCTCCGCCGTGTTGTTTTTGTTATGCGTGAGTCGATTCGTCTTATTTTTATTGTCTTGTACAAAGCTTGTTATTGTTTTTGTACTAAGCATATAGCAGGGTGCGTGCCAACTTTTGCGCCGTCCAGCAAAACCGGGGGTTTGGGCTGGTTTCGCCAGATTGAGGGCCAAAAAAAAGCCGGGGCTTCGTTACCGTAAGCCCCGGCTTTTGTTACGTGAAAAGTCAGCGGTAACAGTTTTTTCACATCAACAGGTGTTACCTGTGGGGCTGCGCTCTCAGCTTTCGCTGGCCACCCCGGTCTTGCGCCGTGGAATGCCCAGGCGCTGACGCCGTTCCCACAAACACTTGCGACTTACACCCAGTTTGCGGGCCAGTTCGGTCTCGGTCATATGGTCCTGATGCTCGAGCACGAAGTGCTGGAAGTAGTCTTCCAGTGACAAATCTTCCGTCGGCTCATGGCTGGTATTGCTACCGCCGCCCTGCTGCGGGGCCAGGCCGATGAAGTCGTCGTCATCCAGGTCGCTGAGCTCAATGTCGATGCCCAGCAACTCGGCAGAAATCTCCGGGCTCTCCGACAGAATCACGGCGCGCTCGACGGCGTTCTCCAGCTCACGCACGTTCCCTGGCCACGAGTAGTGACGGATCGCCTGCTCGGCGTCCGCGGCAAACTTCAAGTCGGTGCGGTCAATGCGTGCGCCTTGACGCAACAGGAACGCGTTGGCGATTTCGTTGACGTCGGCGCCGCGCTCGCGTAGGGCCGGCAATTTGAGCGCGATGACATGCAGGCGGTAATACAAGTCCTCACGGAACTGGCCGATCTTGGCCAGGCTCTTCAGGTCTCGGTGTGTCGCCGCGATCAATCGAACATCGACCTTCTGTGATTGCACCGAACCCACGCGACGAATTTCGCCTTCCTGCAGCACGCGCAGCAAACGCGCTTGGGCTTCCAGGGGCAGCTCGCCAATTTCATCAAGGAACAAGGTGCCGCCGTCCGCGGCCTCCACCAGGCCCGCACGCCCGGCGCTGGCGCCAGTGAACGCACCTTTCTCGTGGCCGAACAGCTCGGACTCGATCAGGGATTCGGGGATCGCCGCGCAGTTCACCGAGATCATCGGCGCCTTGGCGCGCTTGGACAGGTTGTGCAGGGCGCGGGCCACCAGCTCTTTGCCGGTGCCCGACTCGCCCTGGATCAATACATTGGAGTCAGTCGGCGCCACCTTGCGGATCTTGCTGTACAAGTCCTGCATCGGAGGGCAGGAGCCGATGATGCCGATCTCGCCATTGCTGTTGTTGGCACCTGGTTTTTCGGCGCCGCTGGTCTTGCCGGTGGGGCGTGGCTCGGCAGGCGCACTGCTGGCCGACACACGGTCACGCAGGATGCGGGCCACGGCCTGGAGCATCTCGTCGTGGTCGAAAGGCTTGGCGATGTAGTCCACCGCGCCCATCTTCATCGAGTCCACCGCCGAGCGCAGGCTGGCGTAGCTGGTCATGATCAGCACCGGGGTGCCCTGGCCCAGCTTGATCAGCTCGGTGCCCGGGGCGCCTGGCAGGCGCAGGTCACTGACAATCAGGTCGAACGTGGGAATGCTGAATCGCTCTTGGGCTTCCTGCACCGAGCCGGCTTCGCTGACCTGGTACTGATTACGTTCAAGCAGGCGACGCAAGGCAGAGCGGATAATGGTTTCGTCTTCGACGATCAAAATGTGCGGCATTGATTCAATTCTCTCGACGGTCTCAGTTCACAGCGGACGTCGCTTCGACATGACGCGGCAAGGTCACCCGGATACGGGTGCCGCGTTGGCTTTGTGTGTCAGCCGGGCTGTCGATGGTGATTTGTCCATAATGCTCTTCAACGATGGAATAGACCAGTGCAAGGCCCAGACCGGTACCTTCACCGGGGTCCTTGGTGGTGAAGAAGGGTTCGAACAATCGGTCCATGATGTTCTGTGGAATGCCGCTGCCTTCGTCTTCCACGATCAGGTCGACCGTGTGCTCGAAAGCCTCGCTCTTGACGCGTACAGCACTGCCGGCCGGAGACGCGTCGCGGGCGTTGGACAGCAGGTTGATCAGCACCTGGGCCAGGCGTTGCGAGTCGCCATCGACCCAATGGTCCGGATCGCACAGGTTAAAGAACTGTACTTCGAAATTGCGCCGGTTCAAGGCCAACAGCCCAATGGCATCCTGCGCGACTTCGGCCAGGCACACCGCTTCGTCCTGATTCTGATGGGCGCCGGAGTGGGCAAAGCTCATCAGCGACTGGACGATGCGTGAAACCCGCTTGGTCTGTTCAAGGATCTGCCCGCTGATTTCGGTGATTTCCCCGTCTTCTTCGCGCTCTTCCCGCAGGTTTTGCGCCAGGCAGGCGATACCGGTGATCGGGTTGCCGATTTCATGAGCCACGCCGGCCGCCAGGCGCCCAATGCTGGCCAGGCGTTCGGAGTGCACCAGCTTGTCTTCGAGCATCTGTGTATCGGTCAAATCTTCTACCAGCAGCACCAGGCCGCTGTTACCCGGCGCCAGAGGTTCGTCGATGGCCGCTTTGTGCAAGTTGAGCCAGCGGGTCTGGCCGTCGAGGGCCAAGTGCTGTTTGTGCAAGTGCTCGTCCGGCAGGTTGATGAAACCCTGCAGCAGCTCTTTCCAGGGATCGCCCAGTGTATTGAGGCGCGAACCCACCACCCGCTGGGCGGCGATGCCGGTGAGTTCTTCCATGGCTTTGTTCCACATCAGGATTTCCTGGTCCTTGGCCAGGGAACACACGCCCATCGGCAGTTCCTGCAGGGTCTGGCGGTGGTAACGGCGCAGGGCGTCGAGTTCGGCGGCCAGGCCTGTGAGGCGCGAGTGGTAGTCCTCCAGCCGGCTTTCGATGAAGTGGATGTCTTCGGTGACGTAGTTTTCGCCACCGGCCTTGTAGGGCAAGAAGGTTTCCACCATGTCCTGGGACACGCTCGGCCCCATCAAACCGGACAGGTTGGCTTCGATACGGTCACGCAGGCGGCGCAGGGCATAGGGGCGGCGCTCGTCAAATGGCAGGTAGAGGTCGCGCAGCGCCTGTTCGACTTCCTTTTGTGCGGCCTTGGCGCCCAGGGGCTTGGCCAGTTGCGTGGCGAACTCTTGGGGCGATGCCGCATGCAGTTCGCGGCGTTGCGGGCGGCGTACGTTGTCTACCGCACAGGCTTCTGCGGCGCTGGTTTCTTCGGCGCTGGCGTTAGTGAACAGCGAGATCAGGGTGAACATCAGTACGTTGGCGGCCAGCGAGGCGATGGCCGCCATGTGCCAACTGGTGTCGTCCAGCACGTAAATCATGTTCAGCAACGGGATATAGAAGCCCTGCAGATTGCCGACCAGCGGTAGCAGCATGGTCACGGTCCACACCAGGATCCCGGCCAGCAGCCCTGCAATAAAGCCACGGCGATTGGCAGTCGGCCAGTACAGCACCGACAACACGCCCGGCAGAAATTGCAAAGTGGCGACAAACGCGACGATGCCGAGGTTGGCCAGGTCTTGCCCGGCGCCCAGCAGCAGATAAAACGCGTAACCGGCCATGATGATCGCGACGATCAGCGCGCGTCGGGTCCATTTCAACCAACGGTAGATATTGCCCTCGGCCGGCGGCTGGTACAGCGGCAGTACCAAGTGGTTGAGCGCCATGCCCGAGAGTGCCAGGGTGGTGACGATGATCAACCCGCTGGCGGCCGATAACCCCCCGACATACGCCAGTAGCGCCAGGGCCGGGCTGTTGGCAGCAATACCGATGCCCAGGGTGAAATACTCGGGGTTGGTGGTGGCCCCCAGTTTCAGGCCAGCCCACAGGATCAGCGGCACCGCCAGGCTCATCAGCAACAGGAACAGCGGCAAGCCCCAGCTGGCGCTGACCAGCGAGCGCGGGTTGAGGTTCTCGGTGAAGGTCATGTGGTACATGTGCGGCATCACGATCGCCGAGGCGAAGAACACCAGCAGCAGCGTACGCCATGGTCCCTCCTGCAAGGGGGTATGCAAGGCGGCGAGGGCGGTCTGGTTTTGCAGCAGCCACAGCTCCAGCTGTTGCGGCCCGTCGAACACGCCGTAAAGCGCATAAAGGCCGACGCCGCCGATGGCGATCAGCTTGATGACCGACTCAAAGGCAATCGCAAACACCAGGCCCTGGTGTTTCTCGCGGGTGGCGATATGGCGAGAGCCAAAGAAGATGGTGAACAAGGTGATCAGCGCGCAAAACGCCAGGGCAACCCGATGTTGCACGGGCTCTCGGGTCAGGATGCTGATGGAGTCGGCCACCGCCTGGATCTGCAGGGCCAGCAACGGCAGCACGCCGATCAACATGAAGATGGTGGTCAGCGCGCCGGCCCAGGTGCTGCGAAAGCGAAAGGCAAACAGGTCCGCCAGGGAAGACAGCTGGTACGTCCGGGTGATTTTCAGGATCGGGTACAGCAGCACCGGCGCCAGCAGGAACGCGCCGGACACCCCCAGGTAACTGGAGAGAAAGCCGTAGCCGTACTGATAGGCCAGCCCCACCGTGCCGTAGAACGCCCAGGCACTGGCGTACACGCCCAGGGACAAGGTGTAGGTCAACGGATGGCGAATGATCGCCCGCGGAATCATTCCGCGCTCACTGATCCAGGCCACGCCGAATAACGCAGCCAGGTAGGCGGCGCTGATCAGCAGCATCTGGGTGAGACTAAAGCTCATCGGCATCTTTTTGGCTCTGCAGGATGAAGGTCACGACGATCAGGATCAGCCATAGCAGATAAGGGCGATACCAGGCGCCCGTGGCGTCGATCCACCAATCCATGATGGCGGGGGAGAACAGGTAGATCCCGACGACCAGCAGCAGGACCAAACGATAGATGTACATGTTGGCCTCTGATTAAAAATCTGCCGCGATGTTAACGGATGGCTGGCAACCTGCAAGCGCCTTCAACTCAATTGCGCTTCGGCCAGGGTCAGCGTGCGCGGGATGCGGGTGGCGTCCCAGTGTGCAATGCCCCAATCCAGCAGTTCTCGTGGGCTGGCGTACAGCAGTTGCGCGTCGGGCTGTTGGCCAAGGGCGCGCAGTGCTCTGAGCAGCAAAGGCGTGGCCTGGTCGGCTGTCAACGGTGGAGAGCGGTAGGACTTGCCCAGCTTGTTGCCGTCTGGCTGCACGATCAGCGGTACATGCAAGTAACGTGGCTGGCGCAGGCCAAGCAGCTCTTGCAGGTACAGCTGGCGCGGTGTGGAGTCGAGCAGGTCGGCGCCGCGCACGATATCGGTTATCCCTTGCCAGGCGTCGTCGAGCACCACCGCCAGTTGGTAGGCGTAGAGGCCGTCGCGGCGACGGATGATGAAGTCGCCGGCATCGCGGCCCAGATGCTGCCGGAACTCGCCCTGCACACGGTCGGTAAAGTGGTATTCCAGCTCGGGCACGCGCAGGCGGATGGCGGCGTCTTGCTGGTCGTGGCCGGCATTGCGGCACAAGCCTGGGTAAACCCCGTTGTAGGGCTCCAACTGCTTGCGCGAGCAGGTGCAGGCGTAGGCCAGGCCGTGGTTGAACATATCGTTCAGTACTTTGGCGTAGGCATCATGCCGCTCGCTCTGGCGAACCAGTTCGCCATCCCATTCAAAGCCGTAGCTTTCCAGCGCATGCAGAATCGCCGCCTGGGCGCCGGGCTCTTCACGCGGAGGGTCAAGGTCTTCCATGCGCATCAACCAACGGCCCTGGTGGGCGCGCGCATCGAGGTAGGAGGCAAGGGCGGCAACCAGGGAGCCGAAGTGCAAATGGCCGCTGGGTGTGGGGGCGAAACGCCCAATATAGGTAGAGGCTGTCATGGCCCGGATACTACTGCATAACCGATAAACGCCAGAAACAAAAATGGAGCGTTCGCACGCTCCATTCGTTCAACTCGGCAACGTTACTTGCCGACCTGTTTTTCCTTGATTTCAGCCAAGGTCTTGCAGTCTACGCACAGGTCTGCGGTTGGGCGGGCTTCCAGTCGGCGAATACCGATTTCGACGCCGCAGGATTCGCACCAGCCATATTCCTCGTCTTCGATCAGTTGCAGGGTCTTGTCGATCTTTTTGATCAGCTTGCGCTCGCGATCACGGGCACGCAGTTCGAGGGCGAATTCCTCTTCCTGGCTGGCACGGTCTGCCGGGTCCGGGAAGTTGGCCGCTTCGTCCTTCATATGGTCAACCGTGCGGTCGACTTCCTGCATCAAGTCCTGTTTCCACTGCTTCAGGATTTTGGAGAAGTGCTCGCGCATGGGCTTGCCCATGTATTCCTCGCCCTTGGATTCAACGTAGGGCTGGAAACCGCTGATGCTCTGTTGCTTTGCTTGGGTGGACATGAATAGACCGCCTCTCACTCTTCTAATCCATTGCGCAGGATTGCAACGTCACCGACACCTGCCGGCCCTGCGGCTGCAAGCGGGCGAACTTACCAGATAGATTCAGGGTGCGCTACTCCCGGTTGTCGAGGCCCAGGGCAAAGGGGTTGCAAACCGCAGCAGCCCGCCATGACTGGGTATGTATCGCCTCGAATATTGATTTTAGCTGTTTTACGAGCGTGCGCAGGGTGCACTTGCAGCCCCAATCAGGCAATAGAGCATGTTTTACCGTGAGGGTTCGGTAGAATCCAGATTTTGTCCTCACCGTCTAAGGAAGGCTAATGGCTCAGCCCTACAGTGCGCGTAGTCGCGCCATCGAACCCTTTCATGTCATGGCGTTACTGGCGCGTGCCAATGAGCTGCAGGCCGCCGGTCACGACGTGATCCACCTGGAAATCGGCGAGCCGGATTTCACCACCGCCGAGCCGATCATCCAGGCCGGCCAAGCCGCGTTGGCAAACGGTAAGACGCGCTACACCGCCGCCCGCGGCTTGCCCGAATTGCGCGAAGCCATCAGTGGTTTCTACCAGCAACGCTACGGTTTGAGCATCGACCCGCAACGCATTCTGATCACCCCCGGTGGCTCCGGCGCATTGTTGCTGGCCAGCAGTTTGCTGGTGGATCCGGGTAAACATTGGCTGCTGGCGGACCCAGGCTACCCCTGCAACCGACACTTCCTGCGCCTTGTGGAAGGCGCGGCGCAGTTGGTGCCGGTCGGCCCAGACGTACGCTACCAGTTGACCGCCGATCTGGTGGCCAGGCATTGGGACCAGGACAGTGTCGGCGCACTGGTGGCATCGCCCGCCAACCCCACCGGCACGATCCTCACCCGGGACGAGCTGGCTGGGCTGTCGGGCGCCATCAAGGCGCGCAACGGTCATTTGGTGGTCGACGAGATTTATCACGGCCTCACCTACGGCACCGACGCGGCCAGCGTGCTGGAAGTTGATGATGACGCCTTTGTTCTGAATAGTTTTTCGAAGTATTTCGGCATGACCGGCTGGCGCCTCGGTTGGCTGGTGGCGCCCCCTGAAGCGGTGGGTGAACTGGAGAAATTGGCGCAGAACCTCTACATCAGTGCGCCAAGCATGGCCCAGCATGCCGCCTTGGCCTGTTTCACCCCGCAAACCCTGGAGATTCTGGAGCAGCGCCGTGCCGAATTTGGCCGCCGCCGTGACTTCCTGCTGCCGGCCCTGCGTGAGCTGGGGTTCGGTATCGCCGTGGAGCCCGAAGGTGCTTTTTATCTGTATGCCGATATCAGCGCGTTCGGCGGCGATGCCTTCGCGTTTTGCCGGCATTTCCTCGAAACCGAACATGTGGCCTTTACGCCCGGGTTGGATTTCGGTCGCTACCAGGCGGGGCACCATGTGCGTTTTGCCTACACGCAAAACCTTGATCGGCTGCAAGAAGCGGTGGAGCGGATTGCCCGTGGTTTGCGGAGTTGGCAAGGCTGATGCGTTTTAATCCTCCTCTTGAAGAAGGGCGGCTGATCCGCCGCTACAAGCGCTTTCTCACCGATATCGAAACCGTTACCGGCGAGTTGCTCACCATTCACTGCCCTAACACCGGATCGATGCTCAACTGCATGGTCGAAGGTGGCCAGGTCTGGTTCAGCCGTTCTACGGATCCCAAGCGCAAGCTGCCGGGCACGTGGGAAATTGCCGAAACGCCCCAGGGCCGGCTGGCGTGCGTCAACACCGCGCGTGCCAATCAATTGGTGGAAGAAGCCCTGCTGGCCGGTGTGATCACTGAACTCAACGGCTTTACCGCGTTGAAGCGTGAGGTGCCTTATGGCCAGGAGAAAAGCCGCATCGACTTTCGCCTGGATTACCCCCAGGGTGCTGCGTTTGTCGAGGTCAAAAGCGTCACCCTGGGCTTTGATGGCAGCTCAGTGGCGGCTTTCCCCGATGCGGTGACGCAGCGCGGTGCCAAGCACTTGCGTGAGCTGGCCCACCTGGCGCGCGACGGTATACGGGCGGTGCAGTTGTATTGCGTGAACCTGTCGGGGATCGACGCGGTGCGCCCGGCTGTGGAAATCGACGCCGGTTATGCGGCGGCGCTACGTGAGGCCAAGGCTGCAGGTGTGGAGGTGCTCGCCTACGGCGTACGGGTCACGCCGCAGGAGATTTACGTCGAGCGTCGGTTGAAGGTGCTGCTGGGCGACTAGAGATCGACCCACAATCCCTGTTCGTCTTCGCGACCGGGCAGGGCAGTGAGGTGTTGGCCTGCGCAGGGCCCGGCGATGCACTCGCCGCTTTCAATCAGGAACAACGCGCCATGGGTGGCGCATTGGATCAGGCTGGCGCTGTCGTCGAGGAAGCGATCAGGTTGCCATTCCAGTGGGATCCCACGATGGGGGCAGCGGTTGAGATAGAAGTACGCAGTGCCGTCCCGACGCACCGCCAACAGCCTGTGGCCATCGATATCAAAACCGCGGCTGCTGTTGGGGGTGAGGTCGCCTGAGGCGCAGAGAAACTTCATTTCAATCCTTAAGTGCCTTGACGTTCAAATGCAAACAATTATCAAATGCCTGCTTCGCCCGTCAGCTGACTGGGTGCTCAATACGATGCCTGGCAGGGGTTATCTGTCACATCAATGAGTGCTTGAGTGGCCCTGCCCTAGGAAGGAAACCCTGTTATGCGCCTGAGTACCAGCGCTATTGCGCTTGTTGCTTCACTGCTGGTCAACCCTGGGGTGCACGCCTCTGAACTGCCGCAACGCTGGGTCAGTGCTGGCGGGGCGCTGTCGGAGTGGGTGACGGCTCTGGGCGGTGAATCGAAGTTGGTGGGAGTGGATACCACCAGTCAGCATCCCGCCTCGCTCAAGGCCTTGCCAAGCATTGGTTATCAGCGACAGTTGTCAGCCGAAGGCATTCTCAGCCTGCGCCCGCAAATCCTTGTGGGCACGGAGGAAATGGGACCACCGCCGGTGCTGGCACAGATTCGCAGTGCCGGGGTGCAGGTGGATATGTTCTCGGCCCAGCCGGATTTGCCCACGCTCAAAGGCAACCTCGAACACTTGGGGAAACTGCTCGGCAGTGAGGCCCAGGCTGATGCCCTGTTTGCCGGGTATGAGCAGGCGCTGGCACAGCAAAAAAATTGGGTGGTCAAGGCCCAGGCCACGCAAAAAGCTCCAGGCGTGCTGTTGCTGCTCGGCCATGCCGGTGGCAAGCCGCTGATCGCGGGCAAGGACACGGCCGCTGATTGGATGTTGCAGCAGGCTGGAGGGCGTAATCTGGCCACGCACACCGGCTATAAACCGTTTTCCGTCGAGTCGCTGGCGGGGTTGAGCCCTGAGGTGCTGGTGTTTGCCGATCGCGCCCTGACCGGTGACGCGGCACGTGCTGCCTTGTTCAAGGAAAATCCGATCCTTGCCTCTACGCCGGCAGCCAAGAACGGCCGCGTCTTTGAGCTGGATCCGACCTTGCTGGTAGGTGGCCTTGGGCCCCGATTGCCGCAAAGCCTGGAGAAACTGTCTGCCGGTTTTTATCCGTCCCAGCCTAAGCCTGCTCCATGACCACTCTGGTTAAGCCAAAAACGCTGTTTATTGGGCTGTCGCTGCTGTGTGTATTGGCGATCTGGCTTTCATTGGCACTGGGGCCGGTCAGCCTGCCGTTAGTGGACACGCTCAGGGCTGCGCTAAAACTGATGGGCGTACCGATAGAGGCCCAGGGGTTGGAGCAGGCCGAGTTGATCCTGGGGCAGATTCGCCTGCCGCGGACCCTGTTGGGGCTGGCGGTCGGCGGTGTGCTGGCATTGTCGGGCGTGGCGATGCAGGGGTTGTTCCGCAACCCGCTGGCCGATCCTGGCTTGGTCGGCGTGTCCAGCGGGGCAGCGCTGGGAGCGGCGGTGGCGATTGTCGGTGGCTCGCTATTTGGCGGGCTGCCGGATGCTTTCGGGCCGTACCTGTTGTCGCTGTGCGCCTTCCTCGGTGGCCTGGGCGTCACGGCACTGGTCTATCGCCTGGGGCGTCGCAATGGCCAGACCAATGTCGCGACGATGTTGCTTGCCGGTATTGCGCTGACGGCCCTGGCCAGTTCGACCGTGGGCCTGTTTACCTATCTGGCAGACGATGCCACCTTGCGCACCCTGACGTTCTGGAACCTGGGCAGCCTCAATGGTGCAAGTTATTCGCGGTTGTGGCCCTTGTTGCTGGTGAGTGCGGGCGTGGCGCTATGGTTGCCGCGCCGGGCCAAGGCGCTGAACGCGCTGTTGCTGGGTGAGTCCGAGGCCAAGCATCTGGGTGTTGATGTCGAGGGGCTCAAGCGCGAGTTGGTGTTCTGCACGGCCTTGGGCGTTGGCGCCGCAGTGGCAGCGGCGGGCATGATTGGTTTTGTCGGGTTGGTGGTACCGCATCTGGTGCGGCTGCTGGCTGGGCCGGATCATCGGGTGTTGTTACCGGCCTCGGTGTTGGCGGGTGCGAGCCTGCTGCTGTTTGCGGACCTGGTGGCGCGCCTGGCGTTAGCGCCGGCGGAACTGCCGATCGGTATTGTCACCGCGTTTATCGGTGCGCCGTTTTTCCTCTATTTATTGTTACGAGGGCGCGCCTGATGTTGCGGGTAGAAGCGTTGCAGCTCCGGCGCGGTGGTAAGACCGTGCTCGCCGATATCACCTTGGACCTATTGCCGGGCGAAGTGCTGGGCGTTCTGGGCCCCAATGGCGCCGGCAAAAGTACCTTGCTTGGAGCGCTGTGCGGGGAGTTGCAGCCGGATCAGGGCAAGGTGTGGCTGGATCAGCAGGCGCTCAAGCACATGACAGGTGTGCAACGTGCCCAGCGCCTGGCGGTGCTGCCACAATCCTCCACCCTGGACTTTGCCTTTCGTGTCGAAGAGGTGGTGGGCATGGGCCGCTTGCCTCATCAGACCGGGCGAGTGCGCGACGACGAAATCATCAACGCCGCGCTGCAGGCTGCTGATGTAGGCCACCTGAGTGGGCGCAGTTACCTGGCCTTGTCGGGCGGCGAGCGGCAGCGTGTGCACCTGGCACGGGTATTGGCGCAGTTATGGCCGGGTGAGGCAGGGCAGACGTTGTTGCTGGATGAGCCCACATCGATGCTCGACCCTCTGCACCAACACACCACCTTGCAAGCTATCCGGCATTTTGCCGACAGAGGCGCTGCGGTGCTGGTCATCCTGCATGACTTGAACCTGGCGGCGCGTTACTGCGACCGGATCCTGTTGCTGGAAAACGGCCGCCCCCACGCGCTGGATACGCCCTCTAACGTCCTGCAACCAGAGCCGCTCAAGGCTGTATTCGGTCTGGATGTATTGGTACAGCCGCATCCGGAGCGTGGGCATCCGTTGATCATTGCGCGCTGAGGCCGGTTAATTCGCGGGCAAAAAAAGACCCGGCAAGAGCCGGGTCAAATAACCGTGATTAGCCTGATGAGGAGATAATCTGAGAGTCCGAACCAATGGTCTTTCAGTTATCGGCTGATCTCGCGACCAGTTGTGATAATCATAACGATTCTCATTTGAGAGTCAACATCTGTTTTTCTGCTTCATCCATTTTTCTCAAACGCTCGTTTGTAATGCCCGTAAACACTGGGTTTGAGTGCCACTCTAGTTCTTCTGATGCACTGAGATCGCATCCAGCTGACGGTTCAAGGCCTCCTTTCGCTCGGTGGGTATGTCGTTCCAGTGCACATCCATCAATGCCCCTTCAATGGCATACAGCAGAACCTTCGACGCTCGAAACCCGCGCGTGCGCACGGCTCGGTAAGCGTCGACCGCCCCCAGGCGACGCAAGTCGGACGCGCTGTGGATGCCCACCGCATGCAGCCACTGCGCTGACGTCTTGCCAAGGTTTTTCAGGTGTTGCAGCTCATCGTTCATCAAGCCTCCTTGCGTTGGCCGAATGGTGCGGTGGGTGTCGTGACCAGGCAGCCTGAAAATGAGTGTAGCGTTGAGTAGGAAAAGCGTGGTTCTTTGGTCAGAAAGGGCTGAAAAGATTATAAGGATGGCGCGACGGCGCTTACTCGCAGGCAGGCGCAAAGTGCCCGGCAGGCAGGGGATGTGGCAGGAACTCGGTGTGTGGCGTTACTTGGTGCGGTAGCGCAGGCGAGTACCGAAATTGACCGACATGAGTATTTCGTCAGCCGTGAGTTCGGGCGGGAAATAAGCCCCCGATATCTGCGCATGGGCCAGGCTGGCGCCTTCCAGTGAGCAGCCACGCAAGTCCAGGCCGCGCAGGTCGGCAGAGCGAAAATAGGCGTCGGTGAAGTCAATACCGGTGGCGTTCAGGTCGCGCAGGTCCAGCCCTCGAAAGTCGCCACCGCGCATGTCGATGGGGCCATTTTCAGGGCGCTCCTGGTTGAAGCCGCGGATGTCGTCCTTGTGCAGGAGGGCGTAGAGCGGGGTATCAAGAAGCTTTGGCTGACTCATGATCGCGACTCTGGCTGGCGTTATGGAGCCAGTATAGTGCCACTATCGCTGGGTCGCGCGCCGAAGACGACGACGCGACCAAGAAATATTTCTTACAGGCCCGGCAGGTGTTGACGGATATGCCCGACCAACGCGTCGAGCGTCCCGCTTTCATTGGTCTCCACACGCTTGCTGAGCAGCAGCTCCTCGGTAGTCAGCGGGTCACGACTGGCTTGTTGCTCTTCGATAACGGCCAGGGTGGCGTCAGACGGATCGTTTTTATCCGCCTGGCGTTGTGCCAGCCAACTGGTGATAACGGCTTGCGGGGCGTTGCAGTCGAGGATCAGGAACGGCGCGCCAGTGGCTTCGGCAACCTGGGCGGCGGCGTCACGCTGCGCGCGTTTCAAGAACGTGGCGTCCAGCACCACCGGGTAGCCGGCGCGCAGCACGGTGTCGGCAATCTCGTTCAGGCGTGCGTAGGTGGCAGCGCTGGCGTCCTGATTGTAGATACCGGCCTGCAGGGTGTTCTCTACCTGTTGTTCGCCAAACAGGCGCTTGCGCTCTACGTCCGAACGCAGGCGTACCGCGCCCAGGGCTTCGACCAGGCGCATGGCCACGTGGCTCTTGCCCACGGCTGAAACGCCATGGGTGATTGCCAGGAAGCGCGAAGGGATAGTGCTGTAGCTTTCCGCCAGGTTGGCGTAGTTGCGGTACTGGCGCAGGGTGGTAGCGCGTTGCACCGGGTTGGCTTCGCTGGGCATGCTGAACAGCGCAACCTTGGCGCGTACCAATGCACGGTAGGCTTTATAGAAGTTCAGAAGCTCCAGGCCCTGGTAGTCGCCGGTCAGCTCCAGGTACTGGCTTATGAAGCGCCGTGCCAGGCATTTCAGGCCGCGATCTTCCAGGTCCATCGCCAAAAAAGCGGTGTCGGCGTACACGTCGGTAAAGCGGAAAGGCTCGTTGAACTCAATGCAGTCGAAGATCACCACGCGGCCATCGATCAGCGTGGCGTTGCCCAGGTGGATATCGCCGTGGCATTCACGGGTATAACCGTCGAGCTTGCGCTGCGCAAGCAGAGGCTTGAGGCGTTCGAAGCTGCTTTCAGCCCAGGCTTGCAGAGCCTCCAGCTGAGTCAGGTCGGCCTTGTCGCTGAGGAATGGGCGGATTTGGTCGAAGTTCTGGCGTACCGGAGCCATCACCTCTTCCGGCGTGCCGGCGGGGTGATCTTGCGGGACTTTGGGGGCGCTGAGGTGGAATTGCGCAATCTGCTTGGCCATCTCATCGATGTGCGCGCTGGTCAGTTCGCCGTTGGCTTGCAGGGTGCTGAGCATCTGGCTTTGCGGGAACTGGCGCATTTTCAGCGCGTACTCGATGGCTGGGCCGTCGCCACCCAGTTGCGGCGCCTCGGCAGTGCCGGTAATCGGCAACACTTCAAGATACAAGTCTTCGGTCAGGCGCTGGTTGAGGCGCAGTTCCTCGCGGCAGAAATGCCCGCGGTCGTCCAGATTGGTGAAGTCCAGGAAGCCGAAGTTCATCGGTTTCTTCAGCTTATATGCATAGGGGCCCGTCAGTATCACCCAGGAAATATGGGTCTCGATGACTTGAAACGCGTCAACCGGATGAGGGTACAAGGCCGGGTTTTGCAGGGCAGCGATCAGGGTCTGGCTCACGGGCGATCCTTCAAAGTCGGGGGAAAATCATGGGGGGCATTATGGCTGCTGATGCCAGTCGTGCAAACCGCTGTCCGGCTCATGTTGATCATCAATAAAGTGCGTATAATCCGCCGCCATGACTCGAACCCGATCTCCCCGTTCCCGTAAAAAACCTCCTTCCCGCGGCCCGCGCCCTTGGCTGGGCTGGGTGATCAAGCTTGGCCTGGTGGGCCTTGTGGCGGTCGCCGGCCTTGCGGTATACCTCGATGCCGTGGTGCAGGAAAAATTCTCCGGCAAGCGCTGGACGATTCCGGCCAAGGTGTATGCACGCCCGCTGGAGCTGTTCTCTGGTCAGAAGCTGAGCAAGGAAGACTTCCTTACCGAGCTCGATGCGCTGGGCTACCGCCGCGAACCCGTGAGCAATGGCCCTGGCGCTGCGGCGGTCAGCGGTAATACCGTCGACCTGAACACCCGTGGCTTCCAGTTCTACGAAGGCCTGGAAAAAGCCCAGCCGGTGCGCGTGCGTTTCTCTGGCGATTATGTGGCTGAGCTGTCCTCGCTCAATGGCTCCAAGCTGCCGGTGGTGCGTCTCGAACCGTTGCTGATCGGCGGTATTTACCCGAAGAACCTTGAAGATCGCATCCTGATCAAGCTCGATCAGGTACCACCGTATCTGCTGGAAACCCTGGTCGCTGTCGAAGACCGCGATTTCTATAGCCACTGGGGTGTTTCTCCGAAGTCGATTGCCCGCGCTATCTGGGTCAACACTTCCGGCGGCAAGATGACTCAGGGCGGCAGTACGCTGACGCAGCAACTGGTCAAGAACTTCTACCTGACCAACGAGCGCAGCCTGACCCGTAAACTCACCGAAGCCATGATGGCGATGTTGCTGGAGCTGCATTACAGCAAGCAGGAAATCCTTGAGGCTTACCTCAACGAGGTATTCGTCGGGCAGGATGGCCAGCGCGCCGTGCACGGTTTTGGCCTGGCCAGCCAGTTCTTCTTCGGGCAGCCGTTGTCCGAATTGAAATTGCATCAGGTTGCGTTGCTGGTGGGGATGGTCAAGGGGCCGTCCTATTACAACCCGCGCCGCAACCCGGAGCGTGCGCTTGAACGTCGCAACCTGGTGCTCGATGTACTGGAGCAGCAGGGTGTGGCCACCGCTGAACAAGTGGCCGCTGCGAAAAAAATGCCACTGGGTGTGACAACCCGCGGCAAGCTGGCGGATAGCTCGTTCCCGGGCTTTATCGACCTGGTCAAGCGCCAACTGCGCGAAGACTACCGCGACGAAGACTTGACCGAAGAGGGGCTGCGGATCTTCACCAGCTTCGACCCCATCCTGCAGATGAAGGCCGAAGCATCGGTCAACGACACCTTCAAGCGCCTGACTGGCCGTAAAGGCTCGGATGAAGTCGAAGCCGCCATGGTCGTGACCAACCCGGAAACCGGCGAGGTCCAGGCCATGATCGGCAGCCGCCAGGCCAGTTTTGCAGGCTTCAACCGCGCACTGGATGCCGTGCGGCCGATTGGCTCGCTGGTCAAGCCCGCGGTCTATCTCACGGCACTGGAAAAACCCAGCAAGTACACGCTGACCAGTTGGCTGTCCGATGACCCGCTGTCGATCAAAGGTGCGGATGGCCAGGTATGGACGCCCAAGAACTTCGACCGCCGCTCTCATGGCACGGTGTTCCTGTATCAAGGATTGGCGCATTCCTACAACATCTCGACCTCGCGCCTGGGGCTTGAAGTCGGTGTGCCGAATGTGCTGAAGACCCTGGCGCGACTGGGGATCGAACGTGAGTTCCCGGCGTTCCCGTCCATGCTTCTGGGCGCTGCGGCCATGACGCCGATGGAAGTGACCACCATGTACCAGACCCTGGCCAATGGTGGCTTCAATACGCCGATGCGCGGTATTCGCAGTGTGCTGACCGCCGATGGCGAACCGCTCAAGCGCTACCCGTTCCAGATTCAGCAGCGCTTCGACGCCGGCTCCATCTACCTGATCCAGAACGCCATGCAGCGTGTGATGCGCGAGGGTACAGGGCGTTCGGTCTATAGCGTGCTGCCGTCGAACCTGACCCTGGCGGGCAAGACCGGTACCAGTAACGACTCTCGCGACAGCTGGTTCGCGGGTTTCGGCCAGGATGTACTGGCCGTGGTATGGCTGGGGCGCGACGACAATGGCAAGACGCCGTTCACCGGTGCGACAGGCGCGTTGCAGGTATGGACCAGTTTCATGCGCAAGGCTGACCCGTTGCCGCTCAACATGCCGCAGCCGGACAATATCGTGCAGGCCTGGATTGATCCGCACACCGGCCAAGGCTCCGATGCCAACTGTCCGGGCGCGGTGCAGATGCCGTATATTCGCGGCAGCGAACCACCACCCGGCGCCGCGTGCAGTGGCAGTGCCCCTGCTGACGCGGATTCGGTGATGGATTGGGTCAAGGGCTGGATGAATTAAGCAAAGAGGGTTTCAAGTGAACAAGTTGTGGATTCCAGCCATTACGGCTCTGGCTTTGCTCGGCGGTTGCTCCAGCGTGCAGCGCGGCTCTATCCCTGTGGTGGACTCAAGCACGTCCGTCTCCAATAACGACCGCATTTCGGCCAATGGTGGCTTCCGTCAGACCGTGGTCAAACGGCCTGCCCAAGCTGCAACCCAGGCAATTCCACAGGATTCCGGCGTCGTGGTGATGGTGCCCGGCAGTGGGGCTGCAACCTCGGCGCCTATCAGTGCCGAACCATGGACCCCAGGCCCGAGCACTTCCGGGCCGGTGAACTCCACGCCGATTCAAACCGCGCCGGTCAACCAGGGCACCTACAACATGCCTTCTACGCCGAGCGGTATTCCGTCATCGTCCAATGCGGGCGGGTTGTCGGCTGACGAACAACTCGATGGCCCGGTGCTGGCGTTGCTCACAACCGCACAGCAGCAGCAGGCGGGTGGCGATTTGAATGGCGCCTCGTCGAGCCTTGAACGTGCCCAGCGCGTGGCGCCGCGTGAGCCACAAGTGCTCTATCGCCTGGCCCAGGTGCGCATGGCCCAGGGCGATGCGCCCCAGGCGGAGCAGTTCGCTCGCCGTGGCCTGAGCCTGGCCAATGGGCGCCCAGACCTGCAAGCCAGCCTGTGGGCCTTGATCGGGGATGCGCGTGCAGCCCAAGGCGATGCAGCGGGTGCTGCGCAGGCACGGCAAAAAGCCAAGGTCAGCCTCTGATGGATGCGCGTTTTCCCGCGATTGCCGAGCAGTTATTGCTGATCGAGCGCGAACTGCGCGTTCAGGGCTGGTGGGATGAAGTCTCCCCCAGTGCTGAAGCGCTCAGCAGTGTCGAGCCCTTTTCCGTCGATACCTTGGACTTCCACCAGTGGCTGCAGTGGATTTTCCTTGCGCGTATGAAGCAGATCCTGGAACAGGACCTGCCCTTGCCGAATGCGTCGGGGATCCTGGAAATGGCCGAGATGGTCTACGCCGACCGGCCGCGGGAGAGCCTCGGCTTGCGTAACGCGCTGAAAAAGTTCGATCAATTGATCGTCGACGCTCGTTAATTGCCTGACTGCCGGTTTTTCCGGCAGTCTTGCGCACATTTCTACCGCTTGACGACATTCAGGCGAGTTTTATCCCTCCTCAAAGCCCTTTCTTCTACGTTCTCATGCGCTTAGTTGGAAAAAAGCGCAATTATTGCTTGACTTGAAGGGCGTGAAACAGAAGAATCCAAAGTCCGCTGTATCGGGACTGCCAGAAGCAGGCCCGCTCAGCAGATCATGAGGCGCACATCCGCGCCGACCTGTAACACCCGCAACGCGTTACCTCGCGCTGGGTGGGAAAAGCCCGCAACACTTGGGACGATCCCAATACTTGCTCAGTCAGTGCTGACGTAGTCGGCGACCACCGTCGCTCATGCTCTGTTGAGAAGTAAACCTATTAAGACCCGTCGGTTTTTTAACGGACGGTATTCTGGCGTTTTAGAGGTGAACAACGTGGAGCTTTTATCTGGCGGTGAGATGCTCGTCCGCTTTTTGCGTGACGAAGGCGTCGACTATATCTACGGGTACCCAGGTGGTGCTCTGCTGCATGTCTACGACGCACTGTTCAAGGAACCGGCTGTTACCCACATCCTGGTTCGCCACGAACAGGCCGCGACCCATATGGCTGACGGTTACGCCCGTGCCACCGGTAAAGCCGGCGTGGTACTGGTAACGTCCGGCCCAGGCGCAACCAATGCCATTACCGGCATCGCGACTGCGTATATGGACTCCATCCCGATGGTGATCATCTCTGGCCAGGTGCCTAGCACCATGGTCGGCACCGACGCTTTCCAGGAAACCGACATGATCGGTATTTCCCGCCCGATCGTGAAACACAGCTTCATGATCAAGCACGCGTCGGAAATCCCGGAAGTCATGAAAAAGGCGTTCTACCTCGCCCAGTCCGGTCGCCCGGGCCCTGTGGTGGTTGATATCCCGAAAGACATGACCAACCCGGCCGAAAAATTCGAATATGTTTTTCCCAAGAAAGCCAAGCTGCGTTCCTACAGCCCGGCCGTCCGCGGGCACTCGGGGCAAATCCGCAAGGCGGCAGAAATGCTCCTGGCGGCCAAGCGCCCCGTGTTGTACTCCGGCGGTGGCGTGATTCTGGGCGGCGGTTCCGCTCCGTTGACCGAACTGGCCAAGTTGCTCAACCTGCCGGTGACCAACACCCTGATGGGCCTCGGCGCATTCCCGGGTTCGGACCGTCAGTTCGTCGGCATGCTCGGTATGCACGGCAGCTACACCGCCAACCTCACCATGCACCACGCCGATGTGATCCTGGCCGTGGGCGCGCGGTTCGATGACCGAGTGATCAACGGCGCGAGCAAATTCTGCCCGAATGCCAAGATCATCCACATCGACATCGACCCTGCGTCCATCTCCAAGACCATCAAGGCCGATGTGCCAATCGTGGGTCCTGTAGAGAGCGTATTGACCGAAATGGTCGCTGCGCTCAAGGACATCGGCGAAACGCCGAACAAGGAATCCGTTGCCAGCTGGTGGAAGCAGATCGACGAATGGCGCGGTGATCGCGGTCTGTTCCCTTATGACAAGGGTGACGGCAGCATCATCAAGCCACAAACCGTGATCGAAACCCTGTGCGAAGTGACCAAGGGCGACGCCTTTGTGACCTCCGACGTGGGCCAGCACCAGATGTTCGCGGCGCAGTACTACAAGTTCGACAAGCCTAACCGTTGGATCAACTCCGGTGGCCTGGGCACGATGGGCTTTGGTTTCCCTGCGGCCATGGGTGTGAAACTGAGCTTCCCGGATGCCGACGTTGCCTGCGTCACCGGCGAAGGCAGCATCCAGATGAACATCCAGGAACTGTCGACGTGCCTGCAATACGGTCTTCCGGTGAAGATCGTCTGCTTGAACAACGGCGTGCTCGGCATGGTTCGTCAATGGCAGGACATGAGCTACGGTAGCCGTCACTCCCATTCCTACATGGAATCGTTGCCGGACTTCATCAAGTTGGTTGAAGCCTATGGCCACGTCGGCATTCGCATCACTGATTTGAAAGATCTGAAGCCGAAGATGGAAGAAGCGTTTGCCATGAAGGACCGTCTGGTGTTCATCGATATTCAGGTCGATACCAGCGAGCACGTCTATCCGATGCAAATCAAAGACGGCTCTATGCGCGACATGTGGCTGAACAAGACGGAGCGTACTTAATCATGCGGCATATTATCTCCCTGCTTCTGGAGAACGAACCCGGCGCCTTGTCCCGTGTTGTCGGCCTGTTTTCGCAACGCAACTACAACATTGAAAGCCTGACCGTGGCCCCGACCGAAGACCCGACCCTGTCGCGCCTGACGTTGACTACTGTGGGCCACGATGAGGTGATCGAGCAGATCACCAAGAACCTCAACAAGCTGATCGAAGTGGTCAAGCTGGTCGACCTGTCGGAAAGCGCCCACATCGAGCGCGAACTGATGCTGGTCAAGGTCAAGGCCACGGGTGCCCAACGTGCCGAGATCAAGCGCACTACCGATATTTATCGCGGGCAGATCGTCGATGTGAGCGCCAGCGTTTATACCGTTCAACTGACCGGTACAAGCGACAAGCTGGACAGCTTCATCCAGTCGATCGGGACGGCCTCGATTCTGGAAACCGTACGCAGTGGTGTCACCGGGATTGCCCGTGGCGACAAAGTACTCAGCATCTAACCCAAATTAGCGAATGGCCTCACGGCCTGGATATATAGAGGAACCTCATGAAAGTTTATTACGATAAAGATTGTGACCTGTCGATCATCCAGGGCAAGAAAGTCGCCATCATCGGCTACGGTTCCCAGGGCCACGCCCAAGCGTGCAACCTGAAAGACTCCGGCGTTGACGTCACCGTTGGCCTGCGCAAAGGTTCGGCCACCGTAGCCAAGGCTGAAGCCCATGGCCTGAAAGTGACCGACGTTGCTTCTGCTGTCGCGGCTGCCGACCTGGTCATGATTCTGACCCCGGACGAGTTCCAGTCCTCGCTGTACAAGAACGAAATCGAGCCGAACATCAAGAAGGGCGCTACCCTGGCCTTCTCCCACGGCTTCGCGATTCACTACAACCAGGTTGTGCCGCGTGCTGACCTCGACGTGATCATGATCGCGCCGAAAGCACCGGGCCACACCGTGCGTTCCGAGTTCGTCAAAGGCGGCGGTATCCCCGACCTGATCGCGATCTACCAGGATGCGTCGGGCAACGCCAAGAACGTTGCACTGTCCTACGCTGCTGGCGTGGGTGGCGGTCGTACCGGCATCATCGAAACCACGTTCAAGGACGAGACCGAAACCGACCTGTTCGGCGAACAAGCCGTTCTGTGCGGCGGTACCGTTGAGCTGGTAAAAGCCGGTTTCGAAACCTTGGTTGAAGCTGGCTACGCGCCGGAAATGGCCTACTTCGAATGCCTGCACGAACTGAAGCTGATCGTTGACCTCATGTACGAAGGCGGCATCGCCAACATGAACTACTCGATCTCCAACAACGCCGAATACGGCGAGTACGTGACGGGCCCTGAAGTGATCAACGCCGAGTCCCGCCAGGCCATGCGCAACGCCCTGAAACGTATTCAGGACGGCGAATACGCCAAAATGTTCATCAGCGAAGGCGCTACCGGCTACCCTTCGATGACCGCCAAGCGTCGTAACAACGCCGCTCACGGTATCGAAGTCATCGGCGAGCAACTGCGCTCCATGATGCCGTGGATCGGTGCCAACAAGATCGTCGACAAAGCCAAGAACTAAGTCGTACGCATCAAGGGAAAACGCGGCTTAGGCCGCGTTTTTTCGTTTGAGGGGTTGGTTCTGGTATAAAGCTGCATCGTTTGCAGGCGAACACTCGCTGCAAGTATCTGTCGAATTTTTTCACACCGTTGCAAGGTAAAGTCCATGAGCGAACGTCCCGAAGAGCCAAACCAGGCTTCCGACGCCGAAAGCATGCTGCCGATCGATGAACATGTCGAAGAAGGGCATGACGCCGAAGGCCGCAAGGTCCGGCATCGTGGCATCTATCTGCTGCCCAACCTGTTCACCACGGCGAACCTGTTCGCCGGCTTCTACTCCATCATCAACTCCATGAGTGCCCAGAGCGCGCTGGCGGCGGGTGATGCGGCGAGTGCCAGCAAATACTTTGGCTTTGCTGCTATCGCAATTTTCGTGGCCATGGTGCTCGACGGCCTGGATGGTCGCGTGGCGCGCATGACCAATACTCAAAGCGCTTTTGGCGCCGAGTACGACTCGCTGTCGGACATGGTCGCCTTCGGTGTTGCCCCCGCATTGCTGGCATTTGCCTGGGCATTGGGTGACATGGGCAAGGTTGGCTGGATGGTTGCCTTCATCTATGTCGCGGGTGCCGCTTTGCGCCTGGCGCGCTTCAACACCCAGGTGGGGACTGCCGACAAGCGCTACTTCATCGGCCTTGCCAGCCCGGCAGCGGCGGGTGTTGTCGCGGGGATTGTCTGGGCGTTCAGTGATTACGGGATTCAGGGATCGAAGATGTCGTTCCTGGTTGCCCTGATGGTGGCAGCGGCCGGCATGCTGATGGTCAGCAACATCAAGTACAACAGCTTCAAGGAATTTGACCTCAAAGGGCGCGTGCCTTTCGTGGCCATCCTTGTGGTGGTGCTGGTGTTCGCGGTCGTGTTCAGTGATCCACCGCGTATCCTGCTGCTGGCGTTCCTGGCCTACGCCGCTTCGGGTCCGATTCAGTACTTGTTGCGTCTGCGTCGGGACAAAACATTGTCTTAATGTAATTTCCCCCATACTCCGCAGTCTATTGGTGCATCAGTTCTCCAACGCTGCGGAGTTACCATGTTAATCAAATTACCCAAAGCGTCCGATTGTCACGAATCGGACGTCACGCCTGAATCCTTCTATCTCTCTCGCCGCAGCCTGCTCGGTGGTGCGCTTGCTGGTATTGCCGCCAGCAGCTTGCCGCGTTGGGCCAGTGCGAGCGATGCTTCGCGGTATGCCGACGTCGAGCCGGGCAGCGCGCCCAACTGGTTTACGGAAAAACTTCCGAACACGACGTGGCAATCGGTGACGGTCAAGGATGAGGCCATCACGCCATTCAAGGATGCAACTCACTACAACAACTTCTATGAGTTCGGGACAGGCAAGGGCGATCCGGCAACGAATGCGGGCTCGCTCAAGACGCAGCCCTGGAGTGTGGTGATTGATGGTGAAGTCGCAAAACCTGGGCGCTATGCCCTGGAGGACTTCATGAAACCCTATGCGCTGGAAGAGCGCATCTACCGTCTGCGTTGCGTCGAGGCATGGTCCATGGTGATTCCGTGGATAGGTTTTCCCATCTCGGCGTTGCTCAAGCAGGTCGAGCCAACCTCCAAAGCCAAGTACATCCGTTTTGAAACCCTCCAGGATCCCAAGAGCATGCCTGGGCAACGCTCAAGTTTCGGCTTGATCGACTGGCCTTATGTGGAAGGGCTGCGCCTGGATGAGGCGATGAATCCTTTGGCGATCCTCGCTGTGGGCATGTATGGGCGGGAGTTGCCTAACCAGAACGGCGCGCCGTTGCGCTTGGTGGTGCCGTGGAAGTATGGCTTCAAGAGTGTGAAGTCCATCGTACGTATCAGTCTGGTCAGTGAGCAGCCGAAAACGACCTGGCAAAGTATTGCTGCCGATGAGTATGGGTTTTATGCGAATGTGAATCCTACGGTCGATCATCCGCGCTGGACCCAGGCGCGGGAGCGCCGCCTGCCGAGCGGCCTGTTCAGTCCGAATGTGCGCCAGACGCAGATGTTCAATGGCTATTCGGATGAGGTCGCTTCTTTATATGCAGGCCTCGATCTGCGGAAGAACTACTGATGCGCTATCCCATCTGGCGCATCGGCGTGTTTGTAGCCGCAGCAGTGTGGCCATTGCTCTGGCTGTATGAAGCGTGGAGCTCTGCGCTGGGGCCTGATCCAGGCAAGGTGCTCGTTGATCGCCTGGGTTTGGGGACGCTCATTTTATTGCTGATCACGCTTGCTATGACGCCGCTGCAGAAATTGAGCGGTTGGGCGGGGTGGATAGCGGTGCGGCGACAGTTGGGGCTGTGGTGCTTTGCTTATGTTGTGCTGCACCTGGCGGCCTATTGTGTGTTTGTCCTGGGGCTGGATTGGTCGCAGCTCGGCGTAGAGTTGAGCAAGCGGCCCTACATCATTGTGGGGGCGCTGGGGTTTGTTGCTCTCCTTATCTTGGCCGTCACGTCGAACCGCTATAGCCAGCGTCGGTTGGGGAGTCGATGGAAGAAGCTGCATCGTCTGGTCTATGTGATTCTTGGGCTCGGTTTGCTGCACATGCTATGGATAGTGCGGGCGGACCTGAAGGAGTGGGCCATCTACGCGTCTATAGGTGCGCTACTTCTGTTGATGCGGGTGCCGCCGGTAATGCGTCGAATCCCTCGCCTTATTGCTAAAAAAGCGCCTTCTGCCACAAAAGCGTAATTAAGCCTTGACGGCAGATTCTGGAAGCCTATAATTCGCCCCACTTCCGGCGCAGTCGAAAC